>NZ_AGAF01000079.1 GCF_000224515.1 Desulfosporosinus sp. OT
GCGCGCCCCTTTGCACGATATGTCGTAGAACGTCCCGAGGGTTTGCGACGTCGGATTACTACATCCATATTTTCTCCGATGTTGCAAACCCTCTGTTATACGCCGTACGGCAAATACTGCATGCAATAATAAACTAAAACCCGTATCAAGTATCTTTTTCTTTGTTTTCAATTATCTTAAAATGAAAATGAGTTATAGCCTCTTTAATAAGGATTTGATAA
>NZ_AGAF01000078.1 GCF_000224515.1 Desulfosporosinus sp. OT
GATATATGAGTTTATTAATTCCATACCTTGAGTTAATCTAGTAAAATCCTCACTATCGATTTGTTTCTTAACATTCTCAGGAACATTAATTTGGAAAGTACCGTCGCTAAGGCGTTTGACGTATCTAGTCATTATTTTTTTAGCATTATTAATCCTCAAAGCTTGGGCCGTTTGTTCCTTAACTATTGCTTGTCGCTGAGCTTCTTGTCCATTTGATGCTGCAAATACTAATCCAACAGAAGTAAATAGGAAACTTAAGCATACTACAATCGAAATTATGGACTTTATACTTTTTTTTAACATTAATAAACCTCCATTCACAAATTTAATTATTTGAATATTTAGGCCAAATAACTTTACCTCAGACTACAATTTGATATTCTACACACCTCCTCGTGCTCCAGCTGGGCCATCCGCATCAATTACAGAAGATTATAGCTTGCCAGTTCCTCTGTGTGACTACCATATCAACGGAACATCTGACTCCAGTGGAAGTTGTTTCCAGCTACATTGTCTGAATCTCATCAGGGGTAGCTGTCGTAAATAAGGTTATCGTAGATTCACAACTTTGTCCCTGTTACTTCTGCCAGGATTGTCCCAATAAATTTACAACATTTTATTACATGCTTCGACGTCTAAGGATTTGGATTTTAGACTATTGGAACTACCAAGAACGAAGATGGGAGACTTAACAATTGCTAAATCCCCCATCTTCGTATTATTAATCCAATATTAATTACTTCGCAGATTGTTTTTCGAACAATTCTTACATTTGGTACTTACATTATCAATACAATATCTACTTATTAAAATATGTCCACTGTAAGACAGCTTCTAAACGTGTACTTACCTCTAATTTGAGAAGGATATTACTAACGTGAAAATTCGCTGTTCGAACTTTAATACCTAAAGCCGATGCGATCTCTTTGTTATGTAAACCTTTTGATATTAATTCTATTATTTCTTTTTCTCTCGGGGACAGTAGGTCCCTTGACGTTGTTTTAGACTCAACTGAAAAATGAACGTTATCACTATTATTTCCTGGTTGAAGGAAAGCCCCTATGCCTTGCGAATAATAGACACCACCCTCATAAACTCTTAATATTCCCTGGATCATCTCCTTTACCGAACAGTTTTTAAGCAAGAAACCATTGGCTCCTTTATTTCTAGATCTAGTAACGTAACCTTTTGGATCTTGCCCCGTCAGCATAAGAATCTTTATGTCGGGTTGAACCTTTTTTATTTTATCTATTATATCAATTCCGCAGATATCTGGGAGATTGATGTCTAACACCACAACGTCAGGAACAGTTTTTTTAATTAAGCCTATACATTCCATTCCGTCTTTGGCAATTCCTACTGTCAAAATACGTGATTCAACACGTAATAATGAGACAGTTCCTTCTGCAAAAAGCGCATGGTCATCAACAATTAAGACTTTTACTCTTTCTAATTTCTCAGAACTAATGGGCATTTTTATGCCCTCCTTTGTAGAAACTTTGACTTTTTAAGGTAACTGCTTTTGTATCTCTTAATCTCTTAATTTTTTTATCTTATTGGTATAATTGCTTTGAGCATTGTGCCCCAACCGATTGCCGAACTAATTTGAAGATTACCACCCAGATTTTCCATTCTTTCTTTCATTCCGACTATTCCGAGATGAACACCCATAAACGACCATTCATCAATCTTGCTAATATCGAAACCTCTACCCAAATCTCTAACAGTCAGTTCAATTCTAGCTTCACTCATCTCAATGTGGATCTTCAACTTGCTAGATCCCGAATGTTTCACGGCATTTGATATCCCTTCCTGTAAAAAACGATACGCCGCTATTTCTACCTCTTCATTAAAACGTTCTTCTCGACTAATACCCGCTGTCTCTAGTGAAATTAGCAACAGCTCATTGAGCATTATGTCCTCGCACATTAATTCAATAGCGGAGAGCAATCCTAAATCACTTAAAGAAAGGGGGCGTAATTCATTGCATATTAAACGGAGTTCAATGCTCAAGTCCTCAACTAGCTCCTGCATATGCGAAAAAGCCTTTAATGTTTTCTCATCGGTCGAGCCTTCTTCAACAAGGCTCTTCAGTCGGCGGTCCAAATCCAGTCCCATTTGTAAGGGCCCATCGTGAATCTCGCGTGCTATTATTTTTTTCTCTTTCTCAAAGCTTCTAAACAAAGAAGTTGTAATACCCTGAAGCCCTTGATTCCTTCGTTGCGAGTCCAGAGATCTTTGAGCTAAGTTCTTGATTTCTTTCGACAGTTCCTTGATAACAAACGAAGTTATTAGACGTTGAGCCAATTGACTCGTAATAAAGGTTATAAATGGTAGTTCATCCACCTGAACTTTGACGTGGGAATAACGGTGTCCTAAAAATATCGCACAAATAAATTCATTAGAAACAAAGGGAATATATATCTCGGCTGGTAGATCATCTGGGAGTATTTTTGCTTCTAAATTAATCCTTTTATCAGCCTGAAAAAATTCTTCTAGTTCGACTTGTTCACTTGGTTTCTCCAAGAAACTCCCTGTAGCATACTCTAGATATCCTCCTTTATCG
>NZ_AGAF01000077.1 GCF_000224515.1 Desulfosporosinus sp. OT
CCAAGCGTTAATTTGGGGGTTTTCCAGGAAAATTTCCAAATATAGGATCCCCCTCTTTCGGATAAAGTCAATATTTTTTCTCCAAACTGCGCTTATATCCTAACACTTTCCCCTTTAATAACGTTAAAAACGCTCCACAATTTGGAGCGTTTTTAGCGTTACTATTCAACTTCTTGAATAATAGGTAAAATCATAGGTCGACGACGGGTTTTTTCGTAAAGTTGCTTGCTCAAGGCATCACGAATTTGACTTTTTAACACAGCCCATTCTGTGATCCGATTCTCTCGACACCTCGCCATCGTCTGCCTTACTTTTAGTTTGGCGTCGTCTAACATAGACTCCGACTCACGAACATAAACAAATCCACGCGTTACAACATCCGGTCCTGCAACAATCGCTCCGTTTGAACGACTTATAGTCATAACGACAATCAAAATGCCATCTTGAGAGAGTTGTTTCCGGTCCCGGAGCACAATGTTGCCTACATCTCCAATACCCAATCCGTCAATCAAGACTTTACCAGATGTAACCTTACCACCCAAAGCTGCGCCGTGGCGTGTGAACTCAACAATTCCTCCGTTTTCTGAGACAAAAATATCCTCTCGTAAAATACCAAGTTCCTCTGCTAACTGGGCATGTTTGATCAACATTCGATACTCTCCGTGAACGGGCATAAAATACTTTGGTCGGACCATGTTGAGCATTAATTTTTGCTCTTCCTGACTAGCATGGCCCGATACGTGCATTCCATCTGTCGATTCATAGATAACATTCGCACCCAGCTTAAATAATTGATCGACCGTTTTAGCCACTGATTTTTCGTTACCTGGAATCGGGCTCGCCGAGATTATCACAGTGTCTCCTGGCTGAATAGCTACATGCCTGTGATCATGGTTCGCCATTCGGGTCAACGCGGACATCGGCTCTCCCTGACTCCCTGTGGTCAAAATACAGGCTTGATTTCCCGGCAAACCAATAATTTCATCGATATCTACAAGTGTTCCCTCAGGAATATCCAGATACCCCAGTTCCGCCGCAATGCTAACGATATTAACCATGCTTCGTCCCACAACCGCCACTTTACGATTCGTCGCAACCGCCGAAGTGATCGCCTGCTGAAGACGATATACGTTTGAAGCAAAACTAGCAAGAATCACTCGATCCTTAGCATTATGAAAAGCCTCATCAATCATATGCCCGACATTTCTCTCTGACGGTGTAAAACCCGCTCTTTCCACATTAGTACTGTCCGATAATAGACATAAAACACCTTTGTCGCCCAGTTCGGAAAATTTATGGATATCAAGCGTCTCACCTGAAACTGGTGTATGATCTAATTTAAAATCCCCTGTATGAACGATCGTTCCCAAGGGGGAATGAATGGCAATACCTACCGCATCCGGAATGCTGTGGTTGACACGAATAAATTCAATTCGAAATACTCCAAGCTTAATGACATCCCGCGGTTGTACTACTGTAGCCTTTATATTAGTCAAATTATTCTCTTTAATTTTGGACTGAATGATACCTAGGGTCAAACGTGTTCCGAAAATCGGAACATCTATATCTCTTAATAAGTAGGGTAAGGCACCAATGTGATCTTCATGTCCATGAGTAAGTAAAATGCCAAGAAGCATTTCTTTATGTTCAATTAGATATGAGTAATCCGGTATTACAATATCAATTCCCAGCATGTCTTCATCCGGAAATGCTAATCCGGCATCGACAAGCACCATCTGATTGTCATAGCGGATTACAGTCATGTTCTTACCAATTTCTCCGAGTCCGCCTAATGGAATAATTTGCAATTTATGCTCTTTCGGCAATCAAATCTACCTCCTGTATTTATTTTATCTCTTGCATTGTGCCAAAAATCTAAGGGGACCCCCACGGTTTCTTTCGACGCCCAAAATAAGGACAACAAAAAGACACGAAATACCATAAACGAATACAACGACGCCCAGTATTCGTCAATATTTCGAAAAGGATCTATAAAACTAGCCGCACAATATAGATACTATATTATAGCGTGCAAAACGCTGTCTGGCAAGTTTCTTCATCGCTCACGCCTTACTCACATTACTTATTTCTAGCTTGTTGGAATTATGAAATAATACGTTTCAGCACTATAACATCATTATTCAGGGTGATGACTAATAATTATACTAATGTTGTTTATTTGGCAACTAAATGCTACATTATATCAAGACTACGGAGAGATTAACTAATGAAAATAAACCCCCGCTTAGCGGAGGTTCATTTTCATTAGTTATTTTAGTTGCATTTATTGTATGATTATTTTACTAAATTACTAACCTAACCTTAATTCCTTCAAACAATAGTGTTGCTGGCCGTTTCACAAGCCACCTTTAATTCCGGTGTTATTTGAGCAGTACTTTTATTTGCGCGTAACTTTTTAATACTATCCATAAGATCGTTTAAAAACTTCATTTCGTCCAGCGTCGCATTAACTAAAGGAAGACGTACTCCGCCAGCATTAATCCCGAGCATATTCACAATAGACTTAATGGGAACTGGGTTCGTCGTTACGAAAATTCCTTTAAAGATTGGAAAGAGATCCAGATGCCATTGTGTAGCTTGGACGGCATCCCCAGCAAACCAGGCATCTATCATTTGTTTCATCTCTTCTCCAATAACATGAGCTGCCACGCTGATGACTCCGTCACAGCCTAAGGCTAGCATCGGCAAGGTCATAGAGTCATCACCGCTATAAATCACAAACTCAGGAGGCAAGATCCTTTTGAGTTCAGTAACTTGATCAACTAAACCTGCTGCTTCTTTCAAAGCAACAATATTGGGAATTTCAGCTAGTCTTTTCACTGTCGCAGGCATTAGATTAGTTACGGTCCTACTCGGCACATTATAAAGGATCAGCGGTAACGATGTTGCTTCGGCAATAGCTTTAAAGTGCTGATATAAGCCCTCTTGAGAAGGTTTGTTATAATAGGGTACCACTGCCATCAATCCATCCACACCCGTTGTCGCAGCCTTGCGCGCAAGCGAAACACTGTCATCAGTGGAATAGGATCCAATCCCAGCAATTACCGGTGTTTTCCCAAGAGCCTCTTTAACTACTCTAAAAAGTTCTACTTTCTCATCGTCCTTTACGGTCGGAGATTCTCCAGTCGTACCACATACCACAACGCTATCAGATCCATGAGCGATTAAGTATTGAGCTAAGCGTTTGGCTTCTTCATAATTAATCTCCAAAGCTTCATTCATGGGAGTTACCATGGCTGTCAAGATTCTTCCAAATGACATTTCTCTCATCCTTCCTCATCCTTTCTTTCCAATTCTTTCTTTTCATTAAATACCTAACTGGAACTTTTGGTGTAAGGTTTGAACTGCAGTCACCATGTCTTCCTTATGAACTAGTACCCAAATAGTAGTATGTGAATCCGCTGATTGTAGTATGGTCACGGCGGCATCGGAAAGTGCTTCAACCATATCAGCCATTACACCCGGGACACCAGCAATTGCACCAACAATTGAAACTTTAGCACAACTCTGAACAGCCTCTGGTTCAAAACCCATATTCTGTAGTATTCGAACCGCTTTAGACGCAATCTCATCTCGAACGGTATAGAGTACGACTTCCGGCGAAACGCTGATAAAGTCAACACTAATGTCGGCAAGGGCCATCGCTTTAAAAATTCGTTTGTCGGTAAGACATTTGTCTTGAATATCTGCTGTTAAAATCCGAATTTGCGTAACATTCGGTGTGTGCGCAATTCCTGTAATTAAACGGTCCGTAGTAATATCTGTTCCTACGCCACGTTCTGGATGCATGTTAGTAACCAATGTTCCTGGTGCATTTGAAAAAGTCGATTTAATTCTAAGGGGTATATTTCGTTGCATCGCAATTTCAACAGCGCGTGGATGAATGACTTTAGCTCCCTGATAGGCCAATTGACATATTTCATTATACGTAACTATATCTAAAATCCGTGCATCTTCAACGATTCTTGGGTCCGCTGTCATGATTCCATCGACATCCGTATAAATATCTATCGCTTCTGCCTCAAGTGCAACCCCAAGTGCTGAAGCCGTAGTATCGCTTCCTCCTCGCCCAAGGGTTGTGATCTGACCGTCTTCCGTCATTCCTTGAAAACCGGCAACGACAACCACTTTGCCCTTAGCGAGCTGTTCCAGAATAGTGCGCGGCTCTACCCGTACAATCCGGGCATCCCCAAACTCCTTGTCAGTGATAATTCCTGCCTGCCCACCTGTAAAAAGAACCGCTTCAAAGCCCTGACTGATTAATGTGCTTACTAAAACAGTTCCAGAAATAACTTCACCACAACTCATCAGAAGATCCAACTCTCGTTTCGGTAAATCGGGATAAATTCCATTTACCATACTCAGGAATGTATCAGTTGCATAGGGATCTCCAGAACGGCCAATCGCAGAAACTACAATAACAGGAGAATACCCACTATGTACTGCCTCGGAAACTTTTGAAATAACCTGAGTTCTACGTTCTGCCGTAGCCACGGAGGTTCCGCCAAACTTCTGTACCAAAATACGCAACTCTCGGTCCCTCCTCTTCGAGGTACGATGTTCAACGCTCGAGGTACAATATTAAAACCCCATAGACTCAAATCTTATACCTCAGGACTCTGACTTTAAGCATTAAATTTTGTGAATTCTTTATTCTAGAATCGCAACATCATGCCTCAAACCTCAGGCTTCATTCTTCAGACCTTTGGGCCTAATATTAATCTACCGATTATATCGGATCCTCTACTCGAACTTCGTATCTCGTTCCTCGCACTTCAATTAAATCAGTCTTCAATAACGAACTTCGGACTTCGAGCTCATGCTCCACTTAAAGTAGGAGCTCTGCAATTTGTACAGCATTCGTTGCCGCACCTTTGCGGATTTGATCTCCAACTACCCATAAGTTGAATCCTTGAGCGATGGAAAAGTCTTTTCGTAAGCGCCCTACATAGACTTCATCTTTGTCAGCACTAAACCACGGCATGGGATAACGATCATTACCCGGATCGTCATCAACTATAAGACCCTCAGCTTTACTTAAGGCTTCTCGGATTTCTGAGACACTAACTAAGCGATCTGTCTCAACATTAATGGACTCCGAGTGACTGCGGAAAACAGGTACCCTAACCGTTGTTGCTGTGATCGCCATATTTGGCACATGGAAAATCTTTTGCGTTTCTTTGACCATCTTCCACTCTTCTTTGGTATAGTCACCCTCCTGGAAAACATCAATGCGAGGAATAACGTTAAAGGCAATCTGATAGGGAAAAACTGCCGACGTTAGATCTTCATTTTGAGACCAGGCCTTAACCTGTGCTCCTAGTTCCTCAATACCTTCTCGTCCCGCTCCGGACACGGCTTGATATGTAGAAACTACAACTCGACGAATTCCTGCCAAATCAAAAATTGGTTTGAGAGCAACTGCCATTATAATGGTTGAACAATTAGGGTTCGCTATAATCCCCTTATGCCATTTTACATCTTCTGGATTAACTTCAGGTACTACAAGAGGCACTTCTGGGTCCAGCCGAAATGCACTGCTGTTATCAATCACCACGGCCCCACTATCCACCGCGGAACGGGCAAATTCAGTACTGCCTGATCCACCGGCAAAGAGCGCAATGTCTACACCCTTGAAACTCTCGTGGGTTGTCTCGTGAACCTCCAGTTCCCGATCCTGCCATGAAACGCGTTTTCCTGCGGAACGTTTTGTTGCTAATAACCTAAGTTCATCGATAGGAAAATTGCGTTCATTAAGTATTTTAAGAAACTCTTGGCCAACAGCGCCCGTAGCGCCAACAATTGCTATATTCGGCATTCCATATGTTCCTCCCTATTTTTGTTTGCATTTAGTTTTGTGAAAAGGGCGCCCTGCGGGATAAAGCAGGACACCTTTTTTCACGGCGATCACCATTTATCGATAATCTAAAAGCACAGGTTGAATTTGTTTCCCGGTACAGGCCATGAGGATGGTTTCCGGAATTTTATCCATATGAGCTACTAAAGAATTCGCTTTAACTTGGGGGTTATCTTGACCAAACGGCACCAAATAAATATTTTTTGTAATGAGTAGAGTTCCAATATTACGTGCATTTAATCCCAGTCCATCATTGGTCGAAATCGCTAAAACCAAAGGTCTTTGATTACGCAAATGCGATTTTGAAGCCATAAGTGCCGGAGTATCTGTTATTCCATTGGCAAGTTTGGCCAGGGTATTTCCTGTACAAGGAGCAACTACCAAGCAATCAAACATCTTTTGAGGCCCAACCGGCTCAGCTCCAGGAATCGTATGGATCGGTTCCTTATTCGTGATTTCCCTAAATTGATTCAGCCAGTCCTCTGCCTTTCCAAATCGTGTGTCCATACTTTCAACTGCATAAGAGATAATCGGTGTCACGTCTGCACCTTCATCAACCAAGCGTTTCATAATTTTTATACCTTCATGTAACATACAGTGTGATCCTGTAAGAGCAAACCCAATTTTCAACCCGTCAAACTGCATCCCTTCGCACCTCCACTTTCAAGACTGAACCGTAGCATTCAATGTGGTCAAGTGACGAAGAATAAGTTGCGGATAGATTTGAGCAAGAATTCGACCAGCCGTTTTCGGAGCTACAATACCAGGGAGACCCGGAGCCAGAAGTGCTTTAATGCCAAGCATCTGGGCGTATTCAAAATCCGTCCCGCCCGGAATAGAAGCCAAATCCACGATTACTGCATCCTTAGCCACCTTTTCTAACATCACGCGATCTAATAAGAGATGAGGTACAGTGTTAAAAATAATTTCCGCACGTTCAATCTCATTCTCAAGATCTGCCAGATGTACGGCATGGAATCCCATTTCAAAAGCACGTGCTAAGTCTGAAGGCTTGCGAGCGACCCCTGTTACGTGCGCCCCGATCCCTAGTAACATGCGCGCTAGAGTCCAACCAGTCCGTCCTAGACCTAAGACGAAGCTTTCGCTACCATGAATCGTAATGGTTGTATTCTCCATCGCCATTTGAATGGCCCCTTCTGCCGAAGGTATGGAATTAAGAATAGTAATTTCGTTAAGGGTTATGGTTTCCACCAGTTGGATTCCCATATTCTCTGCTGCTGACTTCAAAGCTGGCCGCGCCCAGCCAATTAACAGTGGAACACGTGCTGGAATAGCTTGAAGAACTTCTTTGTTTAATACGATAGGTTGGTCAGAATATTTAGCTTTGACTACCCCCCGGTCATCCGTGCCGAACATAGGAAAAAGCAACATGTCTACTTGACCAACTGCGTCTTGAAGCGATGGCGCCAGCTCCATTCCTGAAATGGGCGGAGCATTTTCGAATCCAACCCCAACTATGTAGGCTCCCTGCTTTTGGAGTTCGGGGATCAAATAAAGTTCTCGATCGTCCCCTCCGATCACGGCCAAACTAATTCCTTTCAGACCCGCACTCATCTTTATGCCCCCTTTGAGACAATGTCCCATTGACTACAATCCATTATATGAGGAAGCGCGGGCTGTGGTGACGCGTGATTAATTACCTAATCGAGGAAATTCTCGAGTCCTATCACTAGCTCCGTCAAATCTGAAGCCTTACGGATACCCAACATAACCCCGGGCATATAGGTTTCTCTCGTAAATGCATCATGGCGGATTATTAACGTTTGTCCTAATCCTCCAAATAAAACTTCTTGGTGAGCAATCAAACCCGGTAAGCGTATAGAATGGATATGGATCCCTCCAATATCCGCTCCTCGGGCCCCCGGGATTTTCTCATACTCATTCGGATGCCCCTGAATCATCGGCTCACGAACTTCCGAAATTACTTCTGCAGTTTTTAAAGCAGTACCCGATGGGGCATCTAATTTCTGATCATGGTGCAATTCAATGATATCCACATTGGGAAAATATTTTGCAGATTC
Organism: Desulfosporosinus sp. OT; assembly: GCF_000224515.1. Lineage (GTDB taxonomy): Bacteria > Bacillota > Desulfitobacteriia > Desulfitobacteriales > Desulfitobacteriaceae > Desulfosporosinus. The sequence continues at coordinate 7,921 of NZ_AGAF01000077.1, forward strand.
CCTAGCAAATCGCATCATTAAAATTGCCCCTATGGCGAAATTGGGAGCTAGGAACGCACCTACGTTTTCTTTGGCAACAAGAGTTCGAATTTCTTCTATTTCAGTTTCATCCAAACCTGTAGTCCCAATTACGGGAACTACTCCGGCCATAATCGCCGTTTTAGAATTCTTTAGAACCGATTGGGGATTTGTGAAGTCCACTAAAACATCCGCCCGTAACTCACGCAGAATTTCGGCATCCAATGGACCCGTAATATCTACGCCAACTCTTGGTACGCCAACAACAAATCCAACGTCCATCCCTAGATGTCGTATATCTGAAGCTCCCACCAAAAGGAGATCATCCTGTTTGAGAAGCGTACGGATCACTTCTTGACCCATTTTCCCACTTGCTCCAGCGACAAAGACTCGAATTTTTTTCAAAGGAAACCCCTCCTGCGATGATAAGGCAAAAACCCCGTAGCAAAACGCAATGCGGGGTTACAGCTTTCCTTTCATTTTATTGGGAATCCCTTCCTCTGTCAAACTAAAATTTAACGGATTTTTTCAGATTTATTGTGCAAATCAATAATAATAACCTCTGAACCTATCTTTTTAATAGTTTGCCAAGGTATCACCAACATTTCGCGTTCCCGATCCCCTCTTGAACTCCAAAAGCCTGAAACCCCGCCACGGGAAGTTAGAATGATTGCTTCAACCGATCCGTTTAAGGAAATATCCAGATCAGCGTCACCAACTAAACCCAGTTTTGCTCCATCATGTAAATTAATAATTTCTTTACCAGAGAGATCACTTAATAGCATCCAATTACCTCCCTATTTGCGCAATCTTATCCAAGCTTTCAAGCCAAACGGTTGTAAAATGGCCAGCAATAAGGAAATGGCAGCAAGTGGCTCAACAATAAATATTGTTTCAGTCCACCAATTTTCAGGTATTTTTAAAAAAGAAAATAGCAGTTCTAGAGAAAGGTAAATTCCTCCGGCAGTGCCGACCAATTGACTCAGAGCAGTGGCGAAAGGGTTGGTCTTAGGTTCGGACCGCCACATCATCATATACTTTCGCTCTCTTACAGAAATAACAATACCAACGGCAAGAAGCATAACCCCAAGGGCTTGCATCGTCACTCCCCCTCATGGGGATTGTATGAACAGACAAACTTTCATAGAACAAAATAATCAGAAGGATTGAATATTTAATCCTTCTGATCACAGGTACCGACTTAAATTCAAACTCCTGTTGAACCAAATCCTCCACTCCCTCGAACTGTCTCCTGAAGTTCTGCAACTTCTTCAAACAAGGCGTGGAAAACTGGCATGAATACCATTTGGGCTATTCGATCTCCTGAATTAATAATTACAGGTTCGGATCCTGAATTATGCATCAATACTTGAATTTCCCCACGATAATCAGAATCTATCACACCCACACCATTAGTCAACCCCATCCCGTGCCGACTAGCTAGACCGCTTCGTGCAAACACAAGCGCGACCACTTCTTGACTCGGAAGTTCAATAGCCAGGCCTGTCGGAATTTTGACATTCTCCCCTGGGTTGACGATCAATTGCTCTTGAAGATTAGCACAAAGATCAGCTCCTGCCGACGATGCAGTAGCATATGTGGGTAGGGCTAAAGAAGGGCTTGTCAACTTTTTAATTTTCACGATGATGGAATCAGACACCTTAGGCACTCTCCTTGCCTTGAATTCGAGGCGTGATGTGCGCTAGGTTCGAACTACGGATTTCTGTCGTTCGAACCCAGCGCCTTGCTACTCTTCCCAACCAGTTTGCTTAAGTAGGTCGGATAAAACAACTTCTTGTCCGGATGGGCCTAATGTCATAATGCTGATTTTTTCCTTTTGCCAAAGGCGGCCAATCAGGCGCAAAACATCAGCTAAGGTAACTTTTTCAAGTTTTTCGACTACTTCTTCCGGCGAAAGAACACGGTTATAAGTAAGTTCTGTCTTCCCTAAACGACTCATCCGACTGCTTACCGATTCCAGTCCAAGATAGAGACCACCTTTAATTTGAGCCTTTGTCCTTTCTAGCTCCTCTGCGGTAATTCCCTTTTGCTTAATGTCTTTTAACTCACGGAGTATACACTCGATGACTTCCTTGGTATTGTTTGGACTCGTTCCAGCATAAATTGCAAATAAGCCGGTATCCACGTAGGTTGAGTGATAAGAATACACCGAATAAGCCAAGCCGCGCTGTTCTCGTATTTCCTGAAACAAGCGGGAGCTTAACCCTCCACCTAAAATGTTGTTGAAAATATGCATCGCATAGATATCATCATCATCTTGCCCAAGGCCTGGAACCCCCATGATGATATGCATCTGTTCCGTGTCTTTTTTCTGATAGCGCTCGATAGTCTGACCGCTAGGAGTTTCTTCCAGAACCCGGCGACCACCTCTTTTAAACGTCCCAAATTGGGCAGATAATTTCGCCACAATGTCATCATGTTTTATTTTACCTGCCACGGCAATAACGACATTATCTGGAGCATAATGTTCTGAGAGGAAGGTCATAATTTTATCTCGACTTAGAGCCCTTATGCTCTCCTCGGTTCCTAAAATTGGTTTTCCTAAAGGATGATCATTCCAGACATATTCCGAAAAGATATCGTGGATCAATTCATCAGGAGAATCCTCGTACATTTTGATTTCTTCAATTACTACATTTTTTTCTTTTTCGATTTCCTTTTCATCAAAGAGTGAACTAAAAAACATATCACTTAAAACATCAATCGCCAGATCTAGGTCTTCGTCAAGAATTTTAGCATAATAACAAGTATATTCTTTCGTCGTAAAGGCATTCAGCTGTCCACCAACGGCTTCGAGGGACTCTGCTAGAGCGCGTGCACTTCGATGCTCGGTACCTTTAAAAAACATATGCTCTATAAAATGCGAAATTCCTTCATACCCTTCACATTCATCCCTTGAACCCGCTCCCACCCATAGCCCAAAGGCAGCGGAACGAACATGTTCAATTTCTTCCGTGATAATTCTAACTCCGTTAGGTAACACTGTTTTTTGATACAATCAATTCACTCCTCCTTATTTCCTTTGCTAAAAAGGAAATAATCGTATTAAAGAACGGTCTCCTACGACTTCGTTTTCGCTCAACAAAGGGATACTGGTTACTTTTTGTTTGCCCAGCCAGACTTCCAAATGTCCCAACCGTTCTCCCGCTTGAACAGGCGAATTCGCGTTTTTTTCCCATACGACACGGGTTTGAATATTCTTACGTTCAGCTTTAGGAAGACTAACATCTATCGGATCCTTGCAAAACACTTGAACCATCTCTTTTAAACTTGGAAACTCTGCGACGGCCTGTCCGGCATTAACAAGCCGAACCGTTTCTGTTTTTTCGAAACCCCATTCTAACAACTTCTTTGCATCTCCGAAACGATCCGGCGCATTAAGAACTACAACCAACAGCTGACGGCCTTCCTTTGTGGCGGATGCAACAAGACATTTCCCCGCTGCAGTCGTTGTCCCCGTTTTAACACCATCTGCATAAGGATAATTCCATAGTAGTTTATTCGTGTTACGCAAATCCATGAACACGTCCGGCTCCAGAAAATGAATTTTTGTTTCTTTTTGACGGGTAATCGAGGCAAATTGAGGAATTTGCAAACCATGGCGAGCCATCAGGGCCAGATCATAAGCGGTAGAATAGTGTTCTTTATTAGGTAAACCGTTCGTATTCACAAAATGAGTATTTTGCGCCCCCAGAGCCAACGCTTTTTGATTCATCATTTGAACAAACTGTTCTTCACTTCCCGCGATATGCTCAGCAATCGCAACACACGCGTCGTTCCCTGAACGGACTAAAGCTCCTGTGATGAGTTCATAGAGGTTAATCTTTTCTGCGGGATCAAGATGCAAAGTTGCTTCGCCAACAGCCGCTGCTTTCGGACTAACCGTTACAACTTCATCCGACTGACCTAATTCAAAGCCTAAGATAGCGGTCATGATTTTAGTGGTACTTGCAGGAGGACGACGTTTATTCGCTTGTTTACCGTAGAGAAGATCACCGGTCACAACATCCATCAACACAGCAGCCTCTGCACTTACCCTGGCGGGTCCCTCCGCCACTTCCGCAGGCTTAACAGGTTTCTTAGGTGCACCATATACAGGATTCACTGGTAAAATACTCGTAGTTATCATACAAAGAAAGACGCAGCACCAAGCACGCGTCCACTTTTGCCTGATCATCAAACCACCTCAACTTCTGCTTCGTTATGAGGTAGTATCTCCGGTCTGGTCAAATGTTATTAGTCCATCAAGAGTTTGAAAAATAAATCCCTCTCGAGCCAATTGATCGAGGATAACAGGCAAAGCTTTGACCGTATTGGCTTTTGGATGCATTAAGACTACGGCACCGAACTTATTCGGTTTAATTCCGAACCGTATGGCTGGATTAATAATACGCTTAGCGATAATCTCTGGCGTACTGTCTGCCCGCCAATCAACAGTATCTAAGGTCCACAGAATAGTCTTGTAACCCAATCGATCGGCAGCCTGCAGTCCTGAAACACCCTTCTCACCGTAAGGCGGTGCGTAAAAATGTGTTTTTAGCCCGATGATGCCTTCAACAATACTTTCCGTCTTCTTAATTTCTTCTTGGTTAGCTCCAACAGAAAGCTGATCTGGATGCGGGTGAGAATATCCATGGTTTTCAATTTGATGGCCTCGATTTGCCATTATTTTCAACAATTCTGGATTTTTTTTGGCCCAACGCCCTGTGACAAAGAAAGTAACATGGGCGTTGCCCTTATCTAACGTGTCTAAGATCGCTGGAATATATTCTTCTCCCCAATCCACGTTAATCGTTAAAGCCATAACTTTTTGATCCGTCTTGATCTGCTCAATTGGCTTTAAAACCGGAGCTTTGCAGGCCATGATCCGACTCTCCAGAACAATTCCAGCAAATAACAGAAGGAAAATCCCGCCTAACGAGAGTACTCGCCGCGAGATTCTTAAGTTAATGAACATCGATATTCCCCCCTTCCTTAACATTATGCGAAGAGGGGATCTCTCAGACTGATCATCGTTTAGATAATATTGGAATCATGAGTTAATTGTCTAAAGTATCGCTGGATTTTCCTTGCGCACATTTGGCATAGCCTCTTTACGCGAGAGATTTAAACGACCTTGTTTGTCAATTGCTGTAGCTTTAACCATGATCTCATCTCCGACTTTGACGATGTCTTCAACTCTTTCGACACGTTCATGAGCTAACTGAGAAATATGAACTAATCCCTCTTTGCCGGTAAGTCCTAACACTCCAGGGATAACTTCTACAAAAGCACCAAAATCCATAACCCTCGTGACTTTACCTTGATAGATTTTCCCAACTTCAACTTCCTGTGTTAAAGATTTTATAATCTTTAAGGCTTGTTCGCCTCCATCACCATTCATAGAAGATATGAAGACTCGGCCGTCATCCTCGATGTCGATTTTGACTCCCGTTTCGTCAATGATTTTCTTAATCGTTTTTCCGCCTGGTCCAATAACATCGCGAATCTTATCCGGGTGAATTGATGCCGTGATAATTCGTGGTGCATAAGAAGAAAGTTGTGGGCGGGGTTTGTCCATAACAGCCAACATCTTATCCAGGATAAAAAGACGACCAGCTTTAGCTTGACTTAAGGCTTTTAAAAGAATTTCTCGAGATACACCTTTAATTTTGATATCCATCTGCAAAGCGGTTACCCCTTTGCTGGTACCGGCTACTTTAAAATCCATATCTCCAAAGTGGTCTTCTAAGCCTTGAATATCAGTCAGGATAGCGATTTGATCCCCTTCCTTAATGAGTCCCATTGCAATGCCCGCCACCGGAGCTGTAATAGGTACACCAGCATCCATCAGAGAGAGGGTACTTCCGCATACTGAGGCCATCGAACTGGAACCATTAGACTCCAAGACTTCAGAAACCAAACGAATCGTATAAGGGAATTCATTTTCATCGGGCAAAACAGGGGTTAGAGCTCTTTCAGCTAATGCGCCATGACCAATTTCCCTACGTCCTGGTCCACGCATTGGGCGAGTTTCTCCAACACTATACGGTGGAAAATTATAGTGATGAATGTAACGTTTGGACCTTTCTAGGCCTAAACCATCTAAAATTTGTTCATCACCTGCAGCGCCTAAAGTCGTTACAGTCAGCACCTGAGTTTGACCCCGAGTAAAAAGGCCTGTCCCATGGGTACGAGGTAAAATTCCTACCTCGATACTAATCGGACGAACTTCGTCCACTGCCCGGCCATCCGGACGAATGTGCTCGTCTGTAATCAATTTGCGGACAATCAGATGCACAATCTCTTCCAGAACATCCTTCACAATTTTCGTGTCATCGGGGAATTCAGCTTCGAAATAGCTCAACGCTTCGGTTTTAACTTCGTCAATAGCAGTCTCTCGTGCTTTCTTCTCTTCCACACGGACAGCGACATTTAATTTGTCATAAGCATAGGCTTTAACAGCTTCAACAATATTAGTCTGGATTTTGGCTGGCTTCACTTCAAGTTTCTCTTTGGCCAAGCTCATTTCAAAGGCTTCCTGACGATAATCTGCAATGAACTTGGCAATCTTTTTAATTTCTGAATGCCCAAACACGATCGCTTCCAAGATCTGATCCTCAGGCACCTCGTGGGCACCAGCCTCCACCATCATGACAGCTTCTTCTGTTCCTGCTACCGTCAGATGCAATCCACTTTTTGCTGATTGTTCGATGGTGGGATTAATAATAAATTCCCCTTCAACAAGCCCGATTGTAACAGCGGCAATGGGACCTTCGAAGGGAACGTTCGATATGGTTAAAGCTGCTGATGCAGCATTTATAGCTGTGATATCTGTCGCACAGTCTTGATCCACAGACATAACGGCCGCCACCACTTGGACATCATTACGAAACCCCTCGGGGAATAACGGACGGATAGGACGATCAATTAAGCGAGCAGACAAGGTAGCCTTCTCACTAGCCCGTCCTTCCCGTTTAATAAATCCACCCGGAATTTTGCCGGCAGCATACATACGTTCTTCAAATTCAACGGTCAAGGGAAAGAAATCAATTCCCTCCCGGGGTGCAGCACTGCATGTGGCAAACGCAGAAACCACAGTATCCCCATAGCGAAGAAAAATTGAGCCTCCCGCTTGTTTACCAATTTTCCCGGTTTGGAAAGTCATAATTCTCCCACCGACCGAGAGTGACTTTTCAAATATTTCCTGTTTCACAATGGAACCTCCTTAAAACTTTCAATCCTTCTTTTCAACTTGTTTCCTCTTCGACATAGTATTATTATTTCCTGCAATTTGCATAAAAAAACTATACTTAAGAATAATCTCGTATGTACTTTAAAACTTTAACCATTTTTATAAGATTTAAAGGGTACAAGTGTGCAATAGAAAGCTGACTCTTGACATTTTTAGACATATTGTCCTAAAAATAAAAAAGCGGATCAAATTTGATCCGCTTTTTCCGTTACGCATTCCTATTTCCGCAGGCCAAGTGCAGCAACAATACTACGATAACGGTCAAAATCAACATTTTTCAGATACGTTAATAACGCACGTCTTGAACCAACCATTTTTAAGAGCCCGCGACGGGAATGATGGTCTTTCTTATGCGTTTTAAAGTGTTCTGTCAGATACGTAATCCGTTCAGTGAGAAGCGCAATTTGCACCTCTGGAGAACCTGTATCCCCTTCTTGTCGTGCATGCTTTAGAATAATTTCTTGTTTTCTTTCAGGTGTCATCATGAAAAATTCCCCCATTTTTTTATAATTCCCAACTGCCCAGGTCAACGTTGGAGACTTCGTCAAGCCGAGTCAGTGGGTTCTATTAGTTTCTAAGACAGTATACATGGTAAGCATACTTTTGTAAAGGTAGTGGCACGATGCAAACTATAGATGGTTTTCTTTTAAGACACATTCAGCTTGAACCCTGTCTTTTCTTAATTGAATTAAGAGTTCATTGACACCATTAAATTTACATTCGTCACGCAAACGTTCTTCAATGTAAACCGAGATCTCACTGCCATACAGATCCCCTTCAAAATCGAAAAAATGAACCTCGACGATTGTCGCATATATGTCGTGAAAGGTTGGTTTCATACCGATGTTCATCATTCCAGCAACGCGCTTTCCGCCTAAATAAGCCCAAACTGCATATACGCCTCGCTTAGGAATTAGAACGTCTTCTGAATAGAGAAGGTTTGCAGTCGGATAACCTAGCTGACGTCCGCGCTCTTCCCCGTGTACAACTGTCCCACTCAGACTGGGTGAGCGTCCAAGCAGAGAGCTTGCTAACTGAATATCTCCTTGAAATAATGCTTCGCGAATACTGCTCGAAGAAATCACGCGGTTACCGATCGTTTGAGCCTGAAGTACACTAACACCAAATCTATGCGTACAACCTAAGGATTGAATTAACTCGGGATTTCCTTTACCTTGAGCACCAAATGAATAATTAAAACCAACCACGACATGAACCACCCCGAGGGGAAGAAGAATCTGCTCAACAAACTGCTCGGGAGAAGTGTTAGCCATCTCTTCGGTAAACGGTAAAAGGTAGACAGTTTGAACCCCAATCTCTTCTAAACTAAACAAACGAGCTTGAGTTGTCGACAACAGCTTTATTTCTCGTTCAGGAAATAATACTTTTAAAGGGTGAGGCTCAAAAATCAAAACACAAAATCTCACACCTAAACGTACAGCTTGTTCTAATCCATGCTCAAGCAAGCGACGATGTCCTAAGTGTACTCCATCGAAATTACCTAGCGCTAAGACACAGGGCTCTTTGTTAATAGGCAAACTTGTTCGAACTTGCACGGAATTGACCCTCCTAAATCATACAAAAACTTTATGTGGAAAAAGGCTATCCTCGCGCCAGGCCCCAATTCCGATTAATTCTCCATCATCGATTACCTGAACATAGAGCCTACTCGATGTTCGATGTTCGATGTTCGATGTTCGAACGCTAGATTTCGTTTCCAACGCCAAACCACGATCTTCCAACCTCGAATTTCCTTCAGTAAGAGAAGTCATAACAAATTCTCTCTTGGTTGGCAACCCATGCCGGAAAGCATTTGCGCGAGCAGTTGATAAAAACACCCGTGGTAGATCGAGCCCTTCTGTCAACGGAAGTAAAAATGGATAGGTTGACTCGCTGACCGCCTTTTCTATCTCTTCAAGTGTCCAACTCTCCTGAACCTTGAACGGGCCGGAACGGATGCGCAATAGATTAGACATGTGCGCCCCACAACCTAATGCCTGTCCAAGGTCATGACAAAGTGTCCTTATATATGTTCCTTTTGAACACTCAATATTTAAAATTGCCCGAGGAAATTCCCTTTCATACCATTGTTTCAATTCTAATTTATAAATGGATACCTCTCGGGGCGCAATCTCGATATCTATTCCCTGCCGAGCATATTCATAAAGGTGTTTTCCTTCTCTACGAACGGCAGAGTACATCGGAGGTGTCTGTGATATCTTGCCCACAAAATGTGGCAAAACCGATTCTAGGTTACTTTGACTCAAATCCGTTGAAGTAACTTGAGTCGTTTTCCCAAAGGCATCCTGGGTATCTGTCGTAATACCAAAAGCAACTTCTGCCAGGTAAGCTTTCCCCTGCTCGGTTATGTATTCAGCTAGACGTGTCCCCTTACCAACACAAAGCGGTAAAACTCCAGCTACTCCAGGATCGAGCGTTCCAGTGTGTCCAATTTTTTTAGTTTTTAATATTCTTCGCATCCAGACAACGACATCCGAAGAAGTCATACCAGGTGGCTTAAGGACGTTAATGATCCCTTCCAATCTTTAACGCCTCCTCAATTGCAGCAGTTATATTTCGTTTCGCCTCAGCCATAGAGAGTCTGAAGGTACAACCTGCAGCACGCTTGTGTCCCCCTCCGCCGAACTGGGCAGCAATCTCATTGACATTTAGCCAGAGGTTCGAACGAAGACCCCCTTTAATCTCCTGAGACCCGACCTCTTTCAGTAACACCGCAACCTCAACACCTGCAATACTTCGAGCATAATTTACCAGTCCCTCGCTCAATTCCTGCTCTGCATGACATTTCTGAAAATCCTCTAAACTTAGAGTCATGACTGCCAATTGACCATTTGCCTGGATTTCCAATCCGTTTAGCGCATATTGAAGTAACTCGATCTGGGCAAGGGGCTTTTGATCGAAGATATTATGATGGATTCCTGTCAAATCAAGACCTATATCTAATAGCTCTGCCGTCAAACGATGGGTTTGAGCAGTTGTATTACTATATTGAAAGCAGCCTGTATCCGTCACAATGGCTGTGTAGAGATTGGTGGCCATATCTCCATCTATTTTCACACCTAGCTTGTTAATTAAAGCCAAGGCGATTTCCGCGCTAGCGCTGGCTTGGGCATCAACCCAGTTAATGTCACCAAAAAACTGATTCGAGATGTGGTGATCTAAGTTCAGTATCGTACTTTCATGAGAGATTTCAGTCCTTGAAAGGTTAACTCGTTGAAAATCCGTACAATCGACAAATATTAAAGTTTTCGGCTGGGGATTAGGAAAGTCCTGTCGTATACGGGACGAGCCCGGTAAAAACGTTAAATAAGTTGGCACTGGATCTGGATTGAAGAAGGAGACTTCTTTCCCCATTTTCTCTAAAGCCAGACCAATTGCCAACATTGAACCAATACAATCTCCATCGGGAGAGACATGGGAGAAAAGCGCCACCGTTGGCGCTTTTCTTAATACTTCTACTATCTCTTCTATGGGGGTGGTTTTACTCATGCGATTCATCCTTACTTGAATCATCGGATACACTAACATCACGCAACAATTTGGCAATGTGTGCACCATGTTGTATGGAAGGATCGTAGACAAACACGATAGATGGCACGTGTCGAAGTCTTAAACGCTTCCCGATTTCAGTTCGTAAAAACCCTGCTGCCCGATTCAAGGTATCCAAGGATGCTTTTCCTTCATCTTCACTTCCCAGAACACTGATATACACCTTGGCATGTGCTAAGTCATTGGCAACATCCACACTCGTCACCGTTACAAATCCGATTCGAGGATCTTTCAACTCCACAAGGATAAGTTGAGAAATTTCTTCTTTGAGCGTTTCTGATAATCGATTGGGCCGATGTTTTGACATACCTATCCCTCCAGGGCTGATTTACTATAGTGTGCGCGTGACCTCTTCCATAATAAACGCTTCAATGATGTCTCCTTCTTTGACATCATTGAATTTTTCGATACCAATTCCACATTCATAACCCTCGGCAACCTCTTTAACATCATCTTTAAAGCGGCGCAAAGATTCCATGACACCGTCGTGAATAACGATACCATCTCGAATAACACGAACTTTAGCAGAGCGAATAATCTTGCCTTCAGTCACCATACAACCAGCGACCGTTCCTGCTTTAGGAACTTTAAAGACCTGACGAACTTCAACTTTGCCTAAAACGACTTCTTTGAAAGTAGGATCAAGCAGACCCGTCATTGCTGCTTTCACATCTCCAATAGCATCATAGATGACTCGATAAAGACGCAAATCGACACCCTCAAGTTCAGCCGTAGCTTTCATGTTAGAGTCCGCGCGAACGTTAAAGCCTATTATTATTGCATTTGAAGCAGCTGCCAGCATAATGTCGTTTTCATTAATTGCACCAACTCCACCGTGGATTGGATTGACACGTACCTCACCTGTTGAAAGCCGAAGAAGTGACTGCCGCAGTGCTTCGACAGACCCTTGCACATCTGCTTTAATAATAATGTTTAACTCTTTGATTTCGCCTTCTTTGATCTTATCAAAAAGATCTTCTAAGCTAACTTTAAAGAGGGTTTTTTTAGATTCTTCCACTTTCCTCACAGCTGTACGTGCCGAAGTAATTTGTCTCGCCAGTTTCTCATCCGCGACAACATAAAACGCTTCTCCAGCTTGAGGCACTTCGGATAAACCTTGAACTTCAACCGCCATAGATGGACCTGCTTTTTTAACTCGTCGCCCTTTATCATCCACCATGGCTCGAATCCGACCAAATGCACACCCTGCAACAGCAACATCACCAATATTAAGCGTTCCTTTAGCAACGAGAACAGTTGCGATCGGTCCTTTGCCCTTATCCAATTCAGCTTCAATGACAGTCCCTACTGCTTGACGATTTGGATTAGCCTTTAAATCCCGAACTTCTGCGACTAACAGTATCATTTCAAGAAGTTGGTCGATGTTCAGTTTAGTTTTTGCGGATACAGGAACAGCAATGGTATCTCCGCCCCATTCCTCAACCACAAGTCCATACTCTGTCAGACCTTGTTTTACTTTTTCTGGAGTTGCATTTTCTTTATCTATCTTATTTATAGCCACAATAATCGGAACCTTAGCCGCCTTGGCGTGATTGATCGCTTCGATTGTTTGAGGCATTACTCCGTCATCTGCTGCTACCACCAAAACTGCAATATCCGTGACATCTGCACCGCGGGCACGCATCGCTGTGAAGGCTTCATGTCCAGGCGTATCTAAGAAAGTAATCTTTTGACCTTTAATCTCCACCTGATATGCCCCTATGTGTTGCGTAATTCCCCCAGCTTCAGAATCAGTTACATTCGTTGTACGAATTGCATCTAAAAGCGACGTTTTACCATGGTCAACATGACCCATCACCGTTACGACTGGCGGGCGGAAAACGAGGTCCTTCGGATCATCATCTATCTCTTCAATAACAGCCATTGATTTCTCGGCTTTAACCTCAACAGTAACACCCATTTCAGCTGCCAAGATTGTTGCTGTTTCAGAGTCCAACTCCTGATTAATGGTCGCCATGACTCCTAGGTTCATAAGGTGTTTAATTAATTCTCCAGCCTTACGGCTCATTTTACCAGCTAAATCTTGTACAGAAATGGATTCCTGAATCACAATGTGTTTCGGTGACGTATCCCGCACTTCTTTTTTAGGACGCTTTGGAAAACGTCTATGCGGTGAACGCAGCGCATTTTCTCTTTCCTTTTCTACTTCACGTTTCCGTTCATAGGCTTTATCTTGAGCTTTTTTACTTGCTGGCGGTTGTCTTTTGGCCTGCTCGGTAATGGTTGGTGTCGACGGCACACTAGCACCAGCACGCTGAGGCATCCCTGGGCGGGGGCCCTGCGACTGCCCTTGATATCCTGGACGTGGGCCTTGTGATTGTCCTTGATACCCTGGACGTGGACCTTGCTGTTGTCCTTGATACCCTGGACGTGGACCTTGTGATTGTCCTTGATA
>NZ_AGAF01000076.1 GCF_000224515.1 Desulfosporosinus sp. OT
GGGACCCCGGCCCTTTGACCCACAACAAGGACACAGAAAAGACTACCTCGTTAGAGATAGTCTTTTCGTTTGTTACCTGGCGATGACCTACTTTGCCAGGGGCTTGTGCCCCAAGTATCATCGGCCCTGAAACGAAAGTCAGATGAGACTTTCGCCACATTGCGACTCGCAACGCATACTCCTGCAATGTGACGATAAGCGGACGAGCTTATCGCCACACTGCGTCCCGAAACGAATTCCCCTGCAGTGTGGATCCCGAACGGGTGGAACCCCAGCCCCAGCAC
>NZ_AGAF01000075.1 GCF_000224515.1 Desulfosporosinus sp. OT
CGATCGTTCCTCTAATTATTTTGTTCTTTTTGTCTAGAGAAGCGCATTCGATTTATTATCACTATCCTTAGTGAAGGTCAACATGTTTTGTTATAACATGCCCAGAGTTTAATGTTACACCACGTTCCTTGCCTTTTGAGGGTAAAACAAAAGTAATATGAAGCTTATTAATGCTAAAATAAGCACACCCCCAAAAACATAATGCAGCGAAATTGCCAATCCCGATGTCATTATTTGTGAAACCGCTTGGGGGAGCGCACGTCTCTTATCTGGGTCAAGTAAGACATTGATAACATCTACATTCAACGCCTCCCCACCTACACCTTTTAAATAGCTTGTCAGTCTTATATTTAAAATCCCACCTAAAATTGCGGCACCCATTGCATTACCGAGGATGTTCATAAACATATTGGAGGCTGTTGCCACTCCACGCATTTCCCACTCCACGCTGTTTTGTATCCCCACAATAAATACGGTTCTTGCTAGCCCCATTCCAAAACCAATCAGTAATGAACCCACTCCAGCCCAGAGCCACCCTTTTTCTGGACGAAGTGTTGCGAAAAATGCCGAACCGCTAAGAATCCAAATCCCACCGATGACCGCAATACGTTTAAATCCGTACTTAAACATGATCTTTCCGGTCAAAGTTGCCGCAATGACCCAACCCATTGACATAAAAGATAATGCGAACCCTGCAATGATAGGGGATTTCTCCATTACCCCTTGAATATAGGTTGGTAAAAACGAGGAAACACCGATAAGTACGACACCGGTCGTTAACGTCGCCAAATTAGCAACCACAATCAGAGAATCTTTCCATATTGCCAAGGGCATGATTGGCTCAGTTGCACGGTTTTCCTGCAAGATAAATAGATAAGTTCCTATAAAAAATACCCCCAATAAAAGAAGCACGGGAGCTGATGACCAAGCCCAAACTGTTCCAGCCTGAATAAAAACAACCATCAACGCACTGATTGAGATAAAAATAAGTGTCGATCCGATGTAATCAATTTCATGCTCTTTTTTATGTACCTCTTCCCTTAGAAATAGCCAAATTCCAGCCACAGCCAGTATTCCAAGCGGAACATTCACCCAAAATATCCAGGCCCATCGCACATATTGCACAAAAAAGGCCCCCAGCGCTGGTCCAATGATAGAAGAAACCCCCCAGACGCTAGAGATATATCCTTGGACACGGGCACGTTCTTTCATCTCAAAAATATCCCCTACAATTGTGGTGGCAATAGGCTGGACCGCCCCCGCGCCAATGCCCTGGATCAAGCGAAAGAGGATAAGCATATTCATACTATGAGCTAAGCCACAAAGCACTGAGCCAAAAAGAAAAACAACAACTCCAAACGCAAACACAGGTCTTCGACCATACAAATCTGCGAATTTACCATAGATGGGAATTGTCACAGCTTGAGCCAAAAGGAATGCAGAAAAAACCCAGCTAAAAAGGGAGAACCCCCCCAGATCAGCAACAATACTAGGTATTGCAGTCGCTACGATCGTTCCTTCTATGGCGGCCATAAACATCGCTAACATAATACTAACCAAAACTATTTTACGATTTGTCTGGATACACATACCTCGACTATCTTTCTCCTGCTTACCCTTAGCCAATTGAAACCTACTTTCTCCTCAACCAATGTGAAGCCTACTTTCTCTAAACGTCCAATAATTTCTGATTTAACTTTTATAACTCCGCCTACCAAGCGCACTTAACTTTCTCCTACAGATTTATGCTTTTCTAAAACAGCCCGAATCGTAAACCATTTCACTTCATCTGAAAGAAGCTCTTTGATCGGACGTAATTTCTCACGACCTACCTGGCGTACCACTTCCAAAATAAGCGCTTCTTGTTCAATGGGAATAAAGTCATCCCAGATGACTGCTTGTCCATCACGACTACAACGTACGAGGTGTTCCTGCACTGTAAGCACGGTAACTTTCCTTGCTTTTGCAATGTCTTCTAAGGAATACCCCTCTTGGTAAAGCAGATATGTTTGGTGATGACTCGGCATTTTAGTGGTAGAATTTTGGGCTGCATCACATACCGGATCTGGTCGCATACTGATTTCTGGAATAAGGTTGTTCTCTATGGATTTGAAAATTCCATTCTTCTCAATATAACTCCGAATTTCTTCTAGGAAATCATCTCCGTATTTTTCCAACTTTCGCTCTCCAACCCCACTGATGCGAATCATCGCCACATGATCTGTGGGAAAAAGCTGAGCCATTTCTCTCAAGGTGCTATCTGCAAAGATCATGTACGGGGGAAGATTTTCCCGAAGGGCAATTTTTCTGCGCAGTGCGCGCAAAGAGTCAAAGAGGTTAGCTTCAACTGCTTCTTCACGCGAAGACCGCTGCGACACTTTTTGGGTGACTTTTGCTTCCCCTTTGATGACAGAAATTGCATTTGGTTGGAGCCTTACTACTGGGTACTCTCCACTTGATAATTGCAAATAGCCCTCTGCAACTAATAAGTTGATGCGGTCTTTGATCTCTTGTAGCGGAACTTCGTGCATAATTCCATGCGTGGAAAGTTGATCAAAACGAAGCTCAATGATCTTGGCTTTGCGCGATCCTCTTAACACCTCAGCTACCATACCGATACCAAAACGTTCGCGCATCCGATAAATACATGAGAATATCTTTTGAGCTTCCAAGGTTATATCTACTAATTCACGCTCGTCATTACAATTACTACAGTTAGCACATTGTTCTTGAACATTTTCTTCTCCAAAATACTCCAGAATGGTCTTGCGCAAACACCGAGGCGTATGACAATAATCAACCATCCCCTGAAGTTTTTTGAGCTCATTCATTTTTCTCTCTGGTTGAAAAATCGTCTGTTCAATCAAATATCTCTGCAACACCACATCTTGGGGTGAAAACAACAAAATACACTCTCCTGGCTCTCCATCCCGCCCAGCACGCCCAGCTTCTTGGTAATAGGCTTCCATATTTTTCGGCATATTATAATGAATTACATAACGGACATTGGACTTATCGATTCCCATCCCAAATGCATTGGTAGCCACCATGACCGTTCTCTCATCAAAGAGAAAATCCTCTTGGCTTTTTTGGCGATCTTCATCAGTCATCCCTGCATGATATTTCCCAACCTTTAAGCCATTTTTAAGCAAAACTGCTTGCAAGTTGTCAACTTCTTTACGCGTTCCGGCATAAACAATTCCAGACTGATCGGCATGCGCTTGCACGTAATCCAAAACAAAAATCTTTTTATTTTCTCCTCGAAGCGTTGCGAATGTGAGGTTCGGACGATCAAAACCAGTAACAAAAGTATTAGGGCGGTTTAACTGCAACAACTGGACAATATCATTCCTAACTTCTTCAGTCGCCGTCGCAGTAAAAGCCCCGATCAGTGGCTTACATGAAAATGATTTGAGAAATGGTCCAAGTTGAAGATAACTCGGCCGAAAGTCATGCCCCCACTGAGAAACACAATGTGCTTCATCAATGGCCAAAAAAGAGACGTGTAGCGACCCTAAAAGGCTACGGAAGCTTTCCGATTCCAAGCGTTCAGGGGCAATATATAAGAGCTTAAATTCTCCGCTCTCGGCTCGTCCAATTCTTGACCTAACTTCTCTTAATGATAATGAACTATTAATAAAGGTTGCCGGAACCCCATATTGCAGCAGCGCATCCACCTGATCTTTCATCAAAGAAATCAGTGGTGAAATTACGAGTGTCGTTCCCTGAAACAAAAGTGCTGGAATTTGGTAAGCAAGCGATTTTCCAGCCCCTGTCGGCATAATAGCTAAAGTATCTGTGCCCCGAAGTAAACTATCGATCACTTTTTGCTGACCATCTCGGAATTGGGTATAACCGAAATATCTCCGCAGTACATGCAAAGCTTTTTCTATCATAATGAACGAGCATCTCCTTAAGGTACAATCCTATTATTCTAACTTCATTATAACAAAAAAAACCGTTAAGTATTTTATACTTAACGAGGCATCTTTTCGTTATAGTTGATTGATAGCACCTATCTCGCTCTATCTAACTATACAATTCACTTGGGCTCATGTTGTTTAGTTTAGTTCCCTCCAACCTTTTGTGCCAATCAGCGGAACAAAACGCACCGACCCTAAATTTTCCTCTATCAGTTCACTAGTCACTGTTTTCTTTACCCGAAGCAGCTTTTGTTCAGCCTTATCCCCAACCGGCATAACTAAACGTCCACCGATGGCCAATTGATCGATTAAGGTATCTGGAATCACAGGACCTCCCGCAGTAACCAGGATGGCATCAAACGGTGCGTTTTCTGTCCACCCAAGTGTGCCATCTCCAACGCGTACTTCAATATTTCCATAACCTTGACTTTGAAACCGTTCCTTTGCAATATGTGCTAGTTCTTCATGGCGTTCAATGGTATATATGTGTTCAGCCATACGGGATAAAATAGCGGCGGAATAACCAGAACCCGTTCCTATTTCTAAAACATTATCGCTTGATTTCAACTCTAAAGCCTCCGCCATAAGAGCAACAATATATGGTTGACTAATTGTCTGCCCTACTCCTATTTCCAAGGCAGTATCATAATAAGCATACTCTTGCTTTTCTTCCATAACATACTTATGTCGTGGAACAATAAGCATACCATTTATGACCTCCTCATCCGCGATGTCCCGCCCAATGAGTTGTGTTTGAACCATCCACTCCCGCTCTGCTAATCGATCATCCAAATCAGCTTTAGAATAATCTGTATACAAATTTTCTCACCCGACTTTAGTTTTTATTATATTCTCTCTGTTTTCATGAAAAATATTTACTTAACTTTTGAGCATGGTCCACCTGCTGTTCTATATTATGTAAGATAGCTTTTACGTATTTGGATAAATTATCCCATTCCAAATGAATGCTCACATCGTTTCTTCTCACAAACACAAAGAGACTAGCTCTAACGTTAGAGATAAGTCTCTTGCTTATTATCTGGCGATATGAAAGTCGGACGAGACTTTCACCACACGGGTCCCGTAAGCAAACTCGAGCAATGTGGCGATAAGCGGACGAGCTTATCGTCACACTGCGACTTATAACGCATACTCCAGCAGTGTGACGAAAGTCGGATGAGACTTTCGCCACATTGCGATTCGTAACGCAAACTCCAGCAATGTGACGATAAGCGGACGAGCTTATCGCCACACTGCGTCCCGAAACGAATTCCCCTGCAGTGTGGATCCCGAACGGGTGGAACCCCAGCCCCAGCATCTTCTATTCATAGCTTATAAGAAACACAAAAAGACTACCTCGTAGAGATAGCCTCTTGCTTGCTTGTTTACCTGGCGATACGAAAGGCGGATGAGCCTTTCGCCACACGGCGTCCAGCAACGAAAACTCCAGCCGTGTGGATTCTACGTTCCCAGGGGCTTGCGCCCCAAGTATCATCGGCCCTGAAACGAAAGGCGGGTGAGCCTTTCGCCACACTGCGTCCTAAAAAGCACACTCCAGCAGTGTGGATTCTTAACTTCCGTGTTCGGTATACGAAAAGCACGATAGTCTCCAGTGGAGACTATCGCCGAGCCACCCACCCCAAAGAAACACTTCGTGGCGAAGGGAGCTTTTCGCCACACTGCGTCCCGAA
>NZ_AGAF01000074.1 GCF_000224515.1 Desulfosporosinus sp. OT
ATAGTACCAATGCGAAGTAAGTTTTACTTCGCATTGGTGCGTATTTCTCATAACCTTTCGACTATTGGTATCCATATCTCGCTTTTAAAACTAGATGAAGATGTATCTTTCTTTTCATTCCATAAAATTTCAGGCCCTTGTGCCAGCTCGTAATTTGTAGACGGGAACCATTCAGCATAGATACGTCCCCAAACATTTTGTAGTGCATCGGGGAATGGTCCGACTGCCTCAAACACAGCCCATTTAGATTTTAAAACTTCGAGGCATGCGAAATTTTCTGGACACTCTTTCGTTGTTGCTACACCTATATAATGGTCTAACTCTCCTTTTTCCTCCATACGTCCTTCTGAAAAGTTAATCGATGCACTTATTATTCCCGATGGTTCTATATTAGAAAGTCCTTTAAGTTTTTGGATTGTTTCATCGTTAAGGCTCTGCCACATTGAGGCAATCTCTGGATTCACCCCGTTGAAAATTATAGGAACTCTTTTTTTAATACCAACAATACTAAATGTACCTTTTTCTACAATTCGGTAGTTCATTTCAATTCCTCCTTTTACTGATAGCTGGAAGGTCATTGGTGGATATGCCTTAAGTGAACAACCATTTTTCCTAGCTTCTGTCGGTGTTATACCATGCAGATTTTGAAAAGCTCTTGAAAAGGAATCTGTAGAGTTATACCCGTATTTCATTGCAATGTCTATGACTTTAATGCTACTATCTTTAAGTTCAAATGCAGCAAGAGTAAGTCGTCTGCGACGGATATACTCTGAAAGAGAAATACCTGCAAGGAAAGAAAACACTCTTGAAAAATGATATTCAGAACATATAGCCTTCTTAGCTACTTCCTTTAAATCGATGTCATTGGCAAGATTCTCCTCAATATATTGCAATGCCCGATTCAGGTTCTTGAGCAAATCCATTAGTCTGACCTCCTTTCACTAACAGAATAGCAGGATTTGAATTCATCTTCCCGATATTCCTTGCACTATTATGTCGGATAATTATTACTCCATATTTTACTGATGATTTTAAGAATAATGTCAACAACCTTAACCCCCAAGGTGTGCTATTATCTGAACAATATTTATTATCATCATAATAAAGCCAACAATAATCATAAGTATTGCAATAGTCCCTGCTCCTGGCAAAAAATCTTGAGTAAAAAGACCGACAACAAAATCAAACAATAACTCAAAAAAAGAAGAAAGAACAGATTCTATATGTCCTTTTCCTCGGTTCGATTTCTTGATTAGAAAGAGACCAAATACCACCAGGATTAATCCAATAGCTATGTAGGCAACGTTTCTCATCATTATTCTCTCCTAGAGGGATAGTAACCAGTTTAAGAATAACTGGAAGTTAAAGTTTTAAAGATACGTGCAAATATGGGTCTTTAGTGAAGATAGTGTACATGAACTAATCACTTAAATAGGTATAGGGAATATCGCTCTGTTGAGCAAGCTGGCAAAGCCGTGGTTAGCCTTACAATCGCTGAAAATAATTCAACCGGAGGTTTCTTTGACGAGAACGGAAAAGTTCCTTGGTAATTATAAACTGATCCTACCACCAGTCAGGCTAAATCGGTAAAATTATTCGGCACAGTAAGACTGTGCCGAATTAGGTGACTGTATTTAGACAATATCGGTTTTTAGTTCGACTTAGTAAAATACCTTTCCATCATTGGCACATCCGAAAGGTATGTATCAATTTTGGTTATAAGACCGTTCTGAATTGTCAGCACAGTAGCAAGTTCCTCATTTAAAACTCTGCCGTCTGCAGAAGATGCGGTATTATTCAGTGATAGAGTAAGTCCGCGCTGCCCAACAAGTATATGATGGAGTTTTGTTACTACACCTCCATTTACAATGGTTTCGACACGTTCAATCACTGCAGCTGCTCCCTTTGCCGTACCTGATATTTTGCTTTCTCCGGGGAGAGTCCATTCGATGTCAGGATGTAATGATTTTTTAATTGACTCCCAATCATGGTTTTTGTATGAAGTTAGAAAGTTTTCTGCTATTTTTTTATCAGCTATATTGCCCATTTAAAGAAACCTCCTTAAATTATGATCTCAAAACAAGTATACACATAACGAATAATCATGTAAAATGATTATAAAAGATAGTCATATTCATTCAAAATGATACTTGTTTGAATCCAAATCTAAGGCAAAATCATAGGACAGGTGGAGTTGACTGATTAGGCGTTTCTTTCTTTATCATTTCAATAAACTTTAAAAGAGCATTTGTCATTAAAGCATCCCTGTGCCTGATAAAGAAAGTTTTTGCAGAACCATACTGCGGAGGAATCGAAAATGATTTTAGAAGGCCTCTTTTTTCGTATTCTCGAATAGCAGATTGCGGAACGAAAGAAACACCAAGATTCTCAATTACTCCTTCAATAATGGAATCTAAATTATTAAATTCCATATAACGCACATTATAAATGTTCTCAGATTTGAACCAATCTTCAAGCTGAGTTCTATTAGGGCATCCTTTCGTGTTCAAGAGAAATTGTTTTGAACAAACAGTTTGAATATCATTGTACTCAGGATTAGATATAAGTACGAGATTTTCTTCTATTACAAGCTCTTTCACAAGGTTATCATCGTTAAGAGATTGTGACTTTACAAACGCACCGTCAAGTTGAAAGTGAAGCACTTTAAAAATGAGGTCATCGGCGTGAGAGGTTATAAGTGATAAATCAACATTTGGGTATATCTTGTGATAATGAGCAAGTGTCTTTGGAAGATGCAGGGATGAAACGGTATGATTGGTTCCAATTGATAAACGGCCAGTTGGCTCTCCTGAATCATTTAATGCCTTTTTGGCATCGTCAAGCATATGCAAAATTTGTACAGTATGAGTAAGCAATTTTTCTCCCGCCGGAGTCAAAATCATACCGTGCTGCCTATAAAACAGTTGGGTTTTAAGTTCTGTCTCCAAATTCTGAATTCTTACTGTAACATTGGATTGAACGTAACCAAGACTTTGAGCAGCTTTTGTGATGCTTCCTGCCAATGCAACAGCCTTAAAAATACGCAAATCGTTACTTTCCATTTATTTCACCTTAACTTATCAATCAATATGATTGATTTGTTTTAAACATATATCACTATATATTATTTATCGTTTAAAATACAGTTTTTCAATGGTTAACTCCCACTATTTGGTCAAAATTCTAATATGAGAGTTCTAACTCAGTAATAGAATCACTACATTGTACGCATGTGAACTCCCATTTAAAGAACCTATCGATTTACTCTCAGG
>NZ_AGAF01000073.1 GCF_000224515.1 Desulfosporosinus sp. OT
AGGGGAGCATATCATTTCCGGTGAGAGCTCAAGATCTGTTTAACCCAAGGCTTGAATGATATCCTGAAATACCTTATCAATGGGTTGATCTCCATTAATGCGCTTAACTAATCCTTTTTCTTCATAAAATGCAATCAAAGGTTCTGTTTGCTTATTATAGACGCTTAAACGATTCTCGGCTGTTTCGATCGTGTCATCGGAACGCTGATAAAGCTCTCCACCACATTGGCAAACTCCTTCTTTTTCAGGCTTGTTAAAGACCATGTGATAGGATGCTCCACATGTTCGACATATCCGTCGCCCAGTTAAGCGAGGTATTAACACCTCATGCGCGACTTCAATGTTGATAACACCATCGAGCTTGATGCCAAGACGATCTAAAATATCTGCTAAAGCACTACCTTGCGCTAGTGTACGTGGGAATCCATCAAGCAGAAAGCCAGCCGCACAATCCGGTTGTGCTAAGCGCTCCTCAACAATCCCAATGGTCACTTCATCAGGAACCAAACCTCCAGCGTCCATAAATGACTTAGCCTTTAGGCCCATTGCCGTTCCCTCTTTTATAGCTGCTCTAAACATATCACCCGTAGAAATGTGCGGAATTTTAAAACGTTCGACAAGTGGATTAGCCTGTGTTCCTTTTCCTGCTCCAGGGCCACCCATTAATATTATTCTCATATCGTTTCCTCCTTCATTTTCCTTAATCCTCGCTGCCTTCAGCCGGATTACGCTAGTCGATAGTTTATTTCTAGCTTTGATCGCAGTCCTGCTGATACTAGTTTTTGAACTCACTGCACTCAAGAACATCTATTTAGCTGGAACATCACTTCTAAATTGTAGTTCCTACTTCATATCCTCCCTTCTGTCTATTTTCTTCGACAAAAGGAAGGATATTCCTGCATCTATTCCAATCTCACACGCTTGTTTTGCTGTACCATGTGATTAATTGATCACCCCCCCTGAACTCAACGCCACCTTGCACTGCTCTAATTATTTCGCAAAAAAAAATCCCTCACAAGGAGGGGAGTGAAGGAAAAGGAATGAAAAAAGGCTGTATATTAACCGCTGAAGTAGCGGGTAATCATTTGTTGTATTTATAATAACCTAGTCCTGTTACCGTTCTGTGACCTATATATGTAGAATATGTGAAGGGTTTATAAATGAAACTCGCCCAAGTCAGGCGTAGAAATATTAGAAAGATAACACCTTATAATAATTAACGAAACAGCAATTTCCAATACAGGAACTAATTCCATTATTAGAACATTAATCAAGAACAACCTAATTATAATTAAGGAGGTTTTAAAATGTTGCTCAGTTTTATGAAATTAATGAGTTTCATTGACAAAAAAACCCCCTCGCTAGGAGGGGGAATGAAGGAGGATGATAGAAGAAAAAAAGAGAGATTTATGTTAACCGCTATATTAACGGGTAACTGTCTATGATAACTGATTATGGCGATTATTCGCTGTACAGCCACACTCTTGATAAGGATGGCAGAATACCAATCAACAATAGAAGAATAATTAATTTCACCCTCATGCCACATCCCTTTGTAAAAACTTTTTCAATAAAAAGAACGATTACTAGCAAGTTTTATTATACTTTTTATATCATAAACCATATTTGTTACCCTTCCATGAACTTTATGTAAAGAATATGTTAAACCTTATAATGGGAAAGCACTTAAGTAACTAGTTGCAAAATTCCCTACTGCGCCCGGTTGTAATATCCCGGAATTTTTATTTTTTATCGTTCATAAATTCGAAGGTTCTTGCTCCAGTCGTACGAATTAGCTTTATTCACATGATTTACATATAGATTCTCATATCTCTCAGCTGCGACCAAATCATTTCGATCAAGAGCTTGAAATAACTTAACTAGCGCCTCTTGTGATTTATGAAAATTCCAATATATTCTTAACAAAACCGCCAACTTATTCAAGATTGTACTCCTTCCTTCCACTTAAAAGTTCTGAACAAATTCAGCCAACTCTCTGATTCCATTCAGACTCAATTCAGCCTGATGAGTTAAGCAAGTTATATTAAAAATAAACACTAGCATGCAGATAGAACATGCAGTGTTTATTTTACCTCCAACACTAATTAATTACGCAATTAGAGAATGAAACTACTGAACAGAAGAGGTTTCAGCTACGTCGCAGGAACAATTAGCAACAATGACATCGGTGAGCCGGTCTGCAGATGCCCTAGCTAGGTTAGTGGAAAGACTCACGCTGTTAGCAAATTTAAAGTATAAATGAAAATGATTTGCATTAATTCCAGTCAATTACCATATATTGCATAGATTAATTTGGAGGATATTTGCATATTGTGTCGAATTTCTACTTACAAGAGTAAATTATGCACAATAAAGCTGAATCTAGGTTACCTAGAGCGGGGGACTTTTCTTGTGGGGTGAATCGTGCATCAACGCGTAGGGCTTACACCTTAATGCCCAAACCCGTCAACTAACTTCGTAAGCTAAGAAAGGTGAAAACAGAATGCAAATTTCTCCAGGACTATGGAGGTTATCTGGAGTAACTCTTGCCGGAATATTTTTGGCAGGTAGTATCTTAGTGCAACCAACTTCTCAATCCTCAGTTGTCCAGCCTGTGATGAAACAAGTGGTATTAGCGTCCGACATTGCGTCTACTAATATTACTCCATTCCTGCATCAACAAACTGTTCAGACAGTCCCCAACTCTTCAGTCAATAGCTCTCAACCAGTACATATCCAGGTGGTGACAGCGAGAAAAACCGAGTCCGCTAGAAAACAAGTCTCGCGCGGAAGCAGTGAATCTTCAACCATTGTAGAGCATGCCCTTAGTTTGTTAGGAACACCCTACGTTTTTGGCGGTACAACTAAAAAGGGATTCGATTGTTCAGGATTTACCCAGTATATCTACAGAGCGTCTGGTATATCCCTTCCTCGTACATCCTATAATCAATTTACATCCGGAGTTGGTGTCAGCAAGAATGAGCTTCAGTTAGGCGATTTAGTATTTTTCTCCACATATGCTAAAGGAGCCTCTCATGTGGGCATTTACATCGGAGGAGGACGTTTTGTACATGCCGATAACCCCCGTCTTGGCGTCACGATAACAGACCTTAGCAATAGCTATTACGCTGCCCGTTATCTTGGAGCCCGTCGGTATAATTAGCGGTCAAAACCCCGAAAGAGAGAGTAACAGCGTTTAGCTGCTGCTCTCTCTTTAAGTCAAGTATTGCTCTTAGCCTACTAAAAATTGTAGAATAGTAGCAAATACATTGCAACCTAACAATAACATATAATCGGTCTTAATAAGAATGTTTATCTCAACAAAGGAATATAATAACGCTGTAGTCCATTCCTATTTGATCAGGGATGGACTACTATTTTTTAATGCTATAGCGCAAAGTTTTAGGAGATGGAGTTTAACATTAGCTACAGTGTACTGGATCATGTTGGATGTCGTAAAAACACTAAAAATGTCGAGTAGCAGGAAATACTGCTCAACGTATGGAAAGCTAATGTTATCCAAATATAAGCAGAGCGAAATGGAGGATAGGCAAAAATTCGAGCCTAAACGTATTTTTTGTGTAATAGAGAGGTTTTAATATGGTTTATATTCTTTGGTTATTTGTGATGGCCTTAGCAGGAACAGCCTTGGCTAAAAAAATGAAATTCCCCTATCCAATTGCACTGGTTCTGCTAGGAACCAGTGTTGGGACTTTCTCCATATTTAATGAACTCAAACTTCATTTCATGGATGAGGATGTATTTCGCAATATTGTCATAGACATCTTCTTGCCCGCTCTCATCGGCGAAGCATCCCTCAAGCTTTCGTTTCGAAAAATAAGAGAAAATTCTCGCGCTATTTTGTCCTTAGCTATAGGTGGAACTTTAATTTCGTACCTTACCACTGGGTTATTAATCGCTTATCTCCTGCACTGGCCTATACAAGTAGCTTTGGTGTTCGGTGCATTGATGTCGGCGACTGATCCTGTTAGCATCGTCTCAATTTTTAAAAGCCTCGGGGTAAACAAAGATCTTGAGATTACTATGGAAGGTGAGAGCCTTGCTAATGACGGCGTTGCCATTGTTTTATTTAAGCTAACTGTCTTTTCGTATGCCATGATCACTTCTTCTGGATGGATGGGAATCGGTTTTGGGATATATGAATTTCTCAAAGTATCTTTAGGTGGGGCATTGGTTGGAGGTGTTTTTGGGTTTATCGCTTCGAGAGTAGTGAGTCACTTTGATGACTATCCCCTGGAAAATAGTTTTTCAATTGCATTATTCTATGGCACATACTTTTTATCTGAATCACTTCATTTTTCAGGGGTGATTGCTATTGTTGCAGCAGGATTAGTATTGGGTAATTACGGAAGAAGCATTGGAATGAGTGAAAAGACCCAACAGAGCATAGAAGTTTTTTGGGATACAATAGCGTTTATAGGGAACTCCCTGATTTTTTATTTGGTAGGGCTGGAGATTCAACAAATCAGTATTAATCAATATTGGGGCTATATTATAATTGCTATTGGGGTAGCGATTATATCCCGGAGTATCGCAGTATATCTCTCGACCATGGGAACGAAGTTGCCGACTAGTTGGAAACATATCCTTAACTGGGGAGGGCTAAAGGGATCTCTATCCATTGCCCTTGCCATGAGTCTACCATCAAACTTCCCGCAACGAGAAGCTATTGTAGGCTTGATCTTCGGGGTAGTGTTTTTCTCTCTGGTTGGACAAGGACTTACAATTGGGCGACTTATCAAACGCATGCCGAATGTTGGTATTCAAAAGGTCAAGTAGTAGCGTATAATTAAAACAAGGTAGCCATGTCGACTACCTTGTTGCTCGTCTATTTATTTTCGAATGTTGTACAGGCTGTGCCATCGCTTGTATTGGCAACTCCATCACCCATTGCATTCACTTCTAAAGCTTCTGCATGGCAAGACTGGTTTTTGTTATAAGAACAGTTCTCGACACCACATTTAACCTTCATACTTGGTGATTCCATACTTTTTCGCCCCCTTTCACTATGTATTATGTCCCTTACTAAATACATATATCACGAACTTGCGTCTTCCAATTGTTGGGGTTCAGGTTTCATTCTACCGTAAAACGCACTTCAACTTCATTCTTGGCTTCAATTATAAAGGACACATTTTCCTCAATCGGTTTATAATTGACGGCGACAATATCGTTCAAATTAATCCAAAACACTTTCATATCAGCCCCCCATAAAGAAACCTTATCATCTGCTACATCAATATATTCTATAACTCCAAAATCCATAGAGCATTCTACAACACAATTAACTTCTATGCATTTCAAGTTCTTGCCCATGAATTTCTCGTTGAGAAATTTCACAAATTCAATTTTCGCTGTTAAGGTTAACATTAATATTCTCTCCTGTCATTCTAATTCTAAAGATGTTTCATTATAACATACATGACGACACTGTCATTATACATGTTGTCGTGTATAATTGTATCAAGTAAAAAGTTGATAGGAACTAAAATGCATAAGTAAGCTAGAGGCTAACCGAAGCCCTGGTACCGACAATGAAGGAGGAATTCCTAATGCAGTGTACTCTCGAGCAACAAGAACGAGTAAACCAAATGAAAGCCAAGGCTCAAGCAAACATGAAGCAAATTATGGACTTTGTGCTCAGTTATCCTAAAGTATGGTTTTTTATAGTCACAGACGATAACCTACGTGTATCAATTGAAAATATTTCCGTTAAGCCCAATGGTCTAGGGGCAGTTATTTTTACAGATACCTTCAATGCTGAACTTAAGCTCCACAAATTAGAATTGAATCAAGAGGAACTTGATTCAGATACGCACAGTTTAAGCTTCATTGACGCATATACTAAAAAACCCATTGGTTCATTAACTGGATTCGCAAAAAGAGGATAAAATGATTTTATTCCCCTCTTTGCAGGGTTTTCAAATTCCCTCTCGAATTTCTATTTTAGAGGTGATTTAATTTGAATATTCAATATCTTGTAATTCCGATTTCGGATGAAAAGCGTCAACGCCTTAACTATGTGTGTAATATATTAGATATTACAATCGAAAAATTCTTTGATACTGCACTGCTTGAAGCGCAAATGGAAATAATCAGCATGGAAGCATTCAAGCCTGGCGGCCCTTTTGGGAACGGTGGAGAACAAACGTTTAAGAAAGATGCCGATTAAGAAACTCATAGCTCAAGATGATCATTTCTGTGAATCTTGGACTTTTTCTTTCCTTATTCGCCCATACGCAGCCCATCCAAACAACATGGCCGCTATGATAATAAAGGCTGGGTGAATATTGACAAAGTAAAGCAATGCTACAGTGACAATCGCAATTCCCCAAGAACTGTAGTTTGGGAAAGATTTCTTCCCCATGTCATAAGCGGTTTGAGCTACAAGAACAACTACCACAGGACGAACTGCTTTGAGCATAGCTTTGAGTTCTGGGGAATTCGAGTATTTCACGATGAGACTCCCTAAAATTACAACTATAAGTACCGTGGGAGCGATTGTTCCGAGTAAGGCAACTAATACTCCCAACCAACCCGCTTCCTTATAGCCGATATACGCCGCCATCTTCGTGGCAATAGGTCCAGGTAAGGCATTGCCGATTGCTAAGGCATCTGCAAACTCTTCATTGTCCAGCCACTGATATCGATCCACTGCTTCAGCCTTTATAAGCGGAATGAGTGCCGGGCCTCCACCAAATCCCAGGTTTGAAGCACGCGTAAAGGCAATAAATAACTCCCAGAGTTTTTTCAGCAAGATATCAACTCCTCTTTTAAAACCGAATTATATGAGCAATAAATCATCTAAACACCAAAAGTCCGAAGGCCATAGATAATACGATGATCAGTGCAGGATGTAGCTTCAACCAATATAATGAAACGACTGTTACCGCAGCAATGCCCCAAGTAATTAAATTCGGAAAAGTACCTATACCCATATCAAATGCTGTCTGAGCTATTAAGACTACAACCACCGGTCGCACTCCCTTGAGCATTCCTTTCAAAATGGGAGAATTGGAATATTTCATCAGAAAACCCGTCAGCAAAATAACAGCCAGCACAGTGGGTAAGATTGTACCAATCAAGGACACCAAAACTCCTAGCCATCCGGCTACTTGATAACTTACATATGCGGGTAATTTTGTGGCGATTGGACCAGGCAAAGCATTTCCAACGGCAAGAGCATCGGTAAATTGAGCGTTAGTCAACCAATGATACCTCTCCACGACTTCAATTTTTATGAGAGGAATAACTGCTGGCCCTCCACCAAAGCCGAGATTACTGGCTCTAGCGAAGGCAATAAACAAATCCCAAAGTTGTGTGAAAAGCATTATTTTCAAACTCCTTCCTTCTAACATATATGATTATCAATAATTACCCTCAAAAACCCTATTATCTTGAATTAATAAGGGACTCACCTCCCTAATTCAACTGTCTAACTGAACTGTAGTATAATTAATTCACCTGTTTAGATTAAGCGTGCTCTAATATGGTATACCGTATACCATATTAGAGGATAATTTATTATCTGATTGTTATGTATAGACAGTTCTTCGTACTCAGTTAAAGGCTTTAAGCAATGAGCAGATTAGCCCATTTTGAACTTTATCTCTGCTCAAAAGCCATTTCCAAAAAAGCCTTATTCGAGTTTTCTACATGTCTTTTAGCAGCGGCATCCGCTCCGGAGCTATCATGGTTTCGTAGCGCCTCAATGATCGTTTTATGCTCCTCCCAAGCTTCTTCAGGCCGACCAGGCTTGGAATAAGCAACTTGAGTGAATTTGGCAATATATTCTCTCAGAGTATCAAGAAAATCATATAAACGTGGGCTTTCAGCGGCTCTATAGATTATCTCATGAAACTTATCGTTTAATTGGTTAGACTTTTTAAAGTTCCCTTTTCTGTGTTCATCTGAAATCTGCATAGCTAGCAAATCCAGACGTTCTAACTCTCGGGGTTTAATTTTTATCGCTGCAATATTGCAAATGAGTGCTTCCAATGATGTCCTAATGAGCAGTATTTCAACGATATCTGCCTTAGTGAAGCCAGAGACAATGACCCCTTTGCGTGGGATATGAGTTACCAATCTCTCCAATTCGAGCTTACGAATCGCTTCGCGTACTGGAGTCCTGCTAACCCCTAGCTGTTCGGCAATATTGCGTTCCACGAGTCTCTGTCCCGGTTCCAATTTTTTGTCCAGAATAGCATTTCTCAGTATCGAAAATACTGAATCTCGAATATGACCCATGTCATCAAACTTAATAGGTGAAAACTGATGTGCCACTTTCTTGCTCCTTTTAAAACTCTTATTGATATCACTCGCATCACAATTATAATTCTTAAATGAGATAAAGGCAAGAAAATATGGTATACCGTATTCCAAGAATAGTTAAAGCAAAGGCAATGTACTAAAAAGTCCACTGCCTTTGCTATGCTCTCCTTAATCCGATTAGTTAAGTCAATCGTAGCGTTGAGTTGGGCGATCATCCCAAGAGTTATGACTTTCTAACTGGAGAAATATGGTTCAATATTGCTTCCTTATTTATTCTGACATATGAACAACTCGGGGTATTTCCGCATTTTCTGCAGGCCATATCGTAAGCAGAATTAATTGTATGACACTCTGGGCATGAGTAATCTTTAATCATTTCTTCATACCATTGTTCATAGCCAACTTCCTTAATTCTTTGTTGGGACTGCCATAAATCAATTCGATGGGGCTTAAGCGCCTGGAAGGTTTTTAACTCAGCACACGGATATTCTTTACACTCACCACAAAATACAATTCCTTTTTCCTTAGCACAATCTACCATCTTACAATTTTCACAATAACTTGTTTTAGTTTTGGAACGACATCCCGCGCAGCGTGACTCTTCAATTGTTTGGTTTAGTAAAGCAGCATGTCTTTTTAATCGTTCTGAGTCCTCTGAAGTAGCAATAAATAACGTACAAGACGGACAAAATAGACCACATATTGCTGATGTCATTATATTTGGTTTTAAGCTCACATGACTCATAAAACGCCTCCTCATTAATTCTATCGCGAGAATGCGACCTGTTCTTTTCAGCTTTAATTAGATAACAATAATTTTATAGTCGATAATAACTTCAACATTATTTTTTAACATTGTCCACACAGGAGACAAATTCTCAGCTTGCTCAATTGCACTTTCAATGTCCGAATCCTGCACATCCTTAGATTCTAATATGACTTCAAGGTAAATCTTTTGGATAGACAAAGAGCGTTCCCCTCTTGTCCCTTGAGCATTTACTGTGAACTTGGCAATGTTTTGCCTTTTCTTTCTCAATAGATACACAAGTGCAGTGCTTACACACCCAGCAAAACTCATGAGTAATAACTCAAGTCCTCTATAACCCTGTCCATCACCCAAGGGAGGTAAATAGTCAAAGGTAATTGGACGGTCAAGATTTGAGCTGGATACCCCGGTAAACTGAACTTTTTGATTAGTTAGGCCTACTGTTACTTCAAGTCGATCGTTATTCATAGCAATCCCTCCTCTTTTTGGCTTCTATACTCTTAGATACAAAAAGAAGTAAAAAGTTACAAAAAAATACTTACTTTTATGTAAGTATTTTTAGAGTCTTTTGAGAAATAATCTCTTTGATTCGAACAATAAACTCATCACAGGATGTATGTTCCGGCTGATTATCGTACAGTCTGATTATTTTACTCAAAAAATCCATTTCAGATGAGATTAAAGTCAGATCGGCAGGACTCCATTTCTTCACCGAATTGTTACGAGGTATGTTGTCTATTTTCCCTGTGTCTATCAAATATTTCACCCAATTTGCACATTGGCAAGGACTTTTAGGATTAATGAATGAACATTCTCCTTCCATGTTATTTTTCAAATGTTGCTTTGCCCGGTAAACATTAATTTTAACAGCACTCTGAGATAGACTCATAATTTCTGCAACTTCATTGATCGGCAACTGCATTAGTATCCTTAATGTAAAGGCAATCCGCTGCTTTTGAGGGATACAGTCAAGAAACAATTGGATGCATGTTTCACGAATGTCCTCAACCATGGCACTATCTTCAACTGATTCATTAGATTTTATCGAATTCCAAAATTCAGTTTCAGATATACCACTTTCAGCAGTGAATATTTGAATAGGAAGCTTATCTCTCTTTTTCATATATCTGTATGAGCAATTCAGCATTATTCTATAGATCCAAGTCCCAAATGAACTATTATGGTCAAACTGAGCAAAGGCTTTAAAAGCATTCAAATAGGCTTCTTGAATTACATCTTGCGCATCTTCCTTATTTCCTGTTAAGCGGAAGGCTGCTCTCAATAGTTTTTCGTAATATTCTTTATAGAAGGTCTCAAATTCTCGGTTCAATTCTTCCACGAGCTACTTCTCCTAACGTACTATAATATTTTATCAAAATACGTTGCCAAATTTTTTTTACCTTAGGTAAATGGCTATTTATTGATTATCTCATATATGCTTATAAATGGTAAACATGGAATAATATTTTCGCAATAGGACTCGACGCACATAAATTAGAACAAAAGAAGGCACTCATTCTGATCAATGAGCACCTTCTAATTCTATGAAGTTCAAACTCTATAGAAACTCTCAACAGATTACTACAAGGGTTTAAACATCTTTTTGCCAACTCCACATAAGGGACATCTCCATGTATCCGGCAACTCTTCAAAGGGGACATCTTTAGGTATTTTACTCTTTTTACAACCCTTTTCAGGATTATAGATGTACCCACAATTCACCATTTGACATTGCCACATCTTATGTTCTTCACTCATCTCTATCCACCTCCTATTTAATTTTATCATTAATTAATAAAATCTTCAAATTAAAAGTAAGTTTAATAAAGAAATCTGGCTTCGCCGAGCCTTGGCGAAGGCGAAACCAGTATTAAAAAGAGAGCTCGTCATCGAGCTCTCTTTCACCCCTTTATTAGCAGCCTCCACCACAACTTGAGCAGCAGCCATCGCCGCAACTTCCGCCATTATCGGCCTTTGGTGTACGTATTTCGAAACCACCGCCATTAGCTGACTCAACATAGTCAACGACAGCGCCTTCCAAATAAGTTATTAGTTTTTTATCAATAATTACCGAAACACCATGTTCTTGATCAAGAATATCTTCATCTGTTTTTGACTCATCCAAAGTCATTCCAAAATTCGGTCCACCGCAGCCAACCCCTGCAAGATAGAGACGAAGCAATGCATCTTCTTTATTTTGAGCTTTGAGCACTTCTTTGATTTTTTGGGCTGCAAGTTCTGTAATTTTGATCATTCCACTAATCACTCCTTTTCTTTGGGTATTGTTTAAGTTTAGTACACTTTTTTCCTTTTAGCAAGGCAATTAGCTGTTGTCTAAAAAAATGATTCGTAGTCTCTTCGCTGTGGAATTACGCGATTTTGGTAATTTTTACGCCACATGCTTTATACTCATATGTTTTAGAAACTTTATCAGCGGCTCCATTAGTTAAAACGTTGGTAGGCGTCTCCTTATAGTGAAACGTCATAAAGACCATACCCTGGGGCACACGTTCGGTGATTCTGATTTTAGTTTCCAATTCTCCTCGTCGAGAGGTCACTTTTACTCGTTCACCATCTTCGAAGTCGAGCCGTTTTGCATCCAACGGATTAATCTCTGCCAGTTCTTCCGGAGAATAAGTTTCTAGAGCTTCTGAGTTTTGTGTGAATACATTATAGTGTGAAAGTTTACGACCGGTATTGAGTACGAATGGATACTCTTCATCTGGTAGTTCATTGGCCTCCTGGTAAGCTATCGCCTTAAAGAGTCCTTTGCCACGTGAGAATGTTTCTTGATGTAAAACCTTGCTCCCCGGGTGTTCAGCATTCGGTACTGGCCACTGTAAGCCTTGCGTCCCTAAACGCGCGTGACTGATTCCACCATATAAAGGTGTAAGCCTTGCAACTTCCTGCATGATCTGTTCCGAGGAGTCATATAAAAACGGATAGCCCAAACGATTAGCAAGCTCAGAAATGATCTCAGCATCAGGCTTAGCGTTGCCAATAGGCTTGATCGCCTGATTGACCATCTGTACCCGTCGTTCTGCATTGGTAAAGGTTCCGGTTTTCTCAGCAAAGCTGGCCCCCGGCAACACGACATCTGCTAATTTAGCTGTTTCCGACATAAAAATATCTTGCACTACCAAGAAATCAAGGGACTCGAGCCCTTTGCGCACATGGTTGGCATCAGCGTCCGTGATCACCGGATCTTCGCCCATAATATACATAGCTCGCAAATCTTTGCGAATAGCCGCCGGGAACATATCTGGAAGCATCATTCCAGCATTAGGGTCTAGTGAGACACCCCAAGCTTCTTCAAACTTCATTTGGACCTGTGGATTGACCACCTTTTGGTAACCTGGGTAGTCACCCGGCAAAGCACCCATGTCGCAAGAACCCTGAACGTTATTTTGTCCTCGCAAAGGATTAACTCCTGAATACTTTTTACCCACATTGCCTGTTAACATAGCAAGGTTGGCCAAGCTCATAACATTATCAGTGCCTGTAGTGTGTTCTGTAATCCCCAGGGTATAGAAAATCATGGCTCTTTCAGCGGTCGCATAGATCCTGGCCGCCTGCTCAAGCTGGGCGACAGGCACTCCTGTTATTTCACTTACTACTTCAGGTGGATAATTATGAATATTCTCTTTAAATTTATCGAAATCTTCCGTACGTTCTGCAATGAACGTTTGATCTTCCCAACCATTAGCCAGGATAATGTTCATGATCCCATTTAATAACGCAACATCCGTCCCAGGACGCAGTCTTAACCAAAGGTCTGAACTCTCAGCCAGCTCAATTTGACGAGGATCTACAACAATGAGTTTAGCTCCTTTAGCTAGAGCCTGTTTCATCTTAGTCCCGACGACAGGGTGGGCTTCTGTGGGATTTGCACCAATAACAAACATCACTTGAGCATCTGGAATTTCCTCGAAAGAGTTCGTCGATGCCCCAGAACCGAAGGAAACAGCCAACCCTGCCACTGTAGGAGCGTGACAGACTCTGGCACAGTGATCGATATTATTCGTACCAATGATTGCCCTCATGAATTTTTGCAAGAGGTAATTCTCTTCGTTAGTGCAATGAGCAGAACTTAAGGCCGCAAGAGAATTCGCTCCGTGGGCGTCTTTAATCTCCTTGAACTTCGTTGCCACTAAATCTAAGGCCTCATCCCACTCTGCAGGTACTAGTACTCCATCTTTTCTAATCAGTGGCGTAGTTAAGCGGTTAGGGTTATAAATCATATCCATTCCAAAACGTCCTTTGACGCAAAGAGCCTTGCCATTAACAGGAGCATTTGGGTTAGAGGTTACGCCAATGACCTTGCCCTCGTAAACATTGAGATCAAAGTTACAGCCTGTCCCACAATACGGACATGTAGTTTGGACCTTTGTGACCTCCCAAGGACGTCCCTTACCAACCATTTGTTTTTCGGTTAATGCTCCTACCGGACAAACCGAGACACATGAGCCGCAGAAAACACACTCCGATTCGTGATAGGGTAAATTGAAAGCCGGTCCTACTTGGACATCGAACCCGCGAGAGGAAAAATCCAGAACGCTTCTCCCCTGAATCTCAGTACATGCTCGAATACATTTTCCACAAGCGATACATTTGTTGGGATCTCTTAGGATGAAGGGATTACTACTATCGATCGGTAAAGTTCGTCTCTCCCCTTTATAAAGTTCACCTGTTACACGATATTCGTAGGCATACTTAGCCAATGCACACTCTCCCAATTTTTGGCACGTCATGCAATCTAAGGGATGATTTGCTACCAACAGTTCTAAAATGGTTTTACGTGCTGCTCGAATTTTAGGATTTTGGGTTTCCACCACCATACCCTGCGTTACTTTAGTTACGCAAGAAGGGGGGAGATTGCGCATTCCTTCGATTTGAACGATACACAAACGACATGCGCCGGCAGAGGTGAGTTCGGGGTCATGGCACAACGTAGGAACTGGAATATCATGCATGCGACAGGCTTCAAGCACAGTCATTCCCTCGGGTACAGTTACAACACGTCCATCAATTGATAAGGTAATCCCCTCCAAAAAGTATCACTCCTTT
>NZ_AGAF01000072.1 GCF_000224515.1 Desulfosporosinus sp. OT
TATTTGAGAGATACAAAAGGGAATTAGATCGCTTAAACCTTAGCGGGCAAAAGCGCTCTTGGCTGCTCTAATGACCATGGGTACCGCCATGATCCCTAATCCAACAGCCAATACGGGCCAAATAGCATTGAAGACATCACCAATATAACCAAGTACATCGGCAGGAATAATTGCCAGACTCATATTGATCCTTCCTTTCTATTAGTTTTTTATCCATCTTGCCATTTACGGAAAATTGCTATTATGCCACCTAATAATAGTCCAACCAACATAATTGCGAAGGCTGGCGCTATGATAGGCCATAAACTTGTCATCGTGGACCCAAACGCTTGATAGAAGAGATTGATATCATAGTTAAGTAACATGTCCTCACCTAACTTTTTTGGTAAGTTTTTAAAATGTTAATGATACCTCCAAAGACAAACAAGGCGAGCAATGCGCCGATGAACGGCCAGAGCAGTGGTGTTAGACTCCCGAAAATATTCGCGAATTGTTGGTAGACCGATGTCATATCGACTGTGAAACTCATTCTTTCATCACCTACCAAACTTTAAAATCGCAACGAAGATGCCCAATACCAACGAAGTATAACCAATGACAGTAACTAAAAATGGATTCGATAAAAACCACAAAACACAGTAGTTGAAGTTATAATCCATAGGATCACCTATTTCCCCACCAGGATATAAACTTTGAGATGAATAGAGACGTTATTACAGGGGCAAGAATCACGAAGCCATAGACTGCGACTAAGCTATGACTATCCATCACCGGCCACATCAGATATATCCCTCTCGGTCCGCGACATCATAAATAACTTTGATACCTACTAATACCGCGATAACAACCAGGATTCCCGCTATGATCATGTCGCCATAGCTTAGGCTTTGGATGACTTCAAAGAAACCGTGAGGCGTTTGTACTTGGTAATTCATGTTAATCACCTTGCTTAATTATAGATTCAGTCTCTCTACTTGCACAATGAACAAAAACTGTACAAAAAGTGAAGCGCCTAATGTGTATTAGGCGCTAAATAATTATGTTCTACTTTATTTTCATGAACTGCGTTCATTTATTCAATATAATCCCCACTTTGAAATTTACCTGCGACTATAAGGCTGCGAAGAGACAATGTCAAAATATATAGCATGTATATTAGTCTATACACATATAAATATTCAACGGAGGTTAATTAAGATGATAAATATTTTTTTGGCTTATTGTAGTAAGGATAAAACTTTGTTTGCAACTATTTTAGATAACTTGCAGCCTCTAAGTAAATGCTGTGAATTTTGGTATTACAATCAAGACTCAGACCCTATTACCATGGATGAGATTATCAAAACAAAACTGCCCAGAACCGATTTATTTGTCGTTTTTATAACTAATAATTCTCTAAATAGTGATCATATACAACGCGAAATATTTGAAGCTAAAAACCTATCGAAAGAAATCTGCCCTATCATTATAGATAATAGTATTACTGCTAATTCGGATGCTAGGATACCGGAATTTATTAATAGTATTTACTATGCCTCCCCTCCTATAAACGCTATACAAATCATCGAAGACGAACTTGAGAAAATTAATGTACTGAGGTGATGTCGTATCGTGATAAATACCAAAGGTAATGTAATAGATTGTGTAGATAATTACATTAAATATTACGATAGGAGGTCCATCAAATATAAAAGGTTGTACTATACATTTTTTGTACTGGAAGGTGTAATATCGGCACTTATTCCTGTTGTAACTCTATTTTTTGATTTCTGCTCAATGATTAAATATATAGTTGCTCTAATGGGAACTATTGTTGCTTTGATAACAATGTTTAAGTCTTCATTTGGATTCCATAGAAAATGGATTGATTATAGAAGTACAACTGAAAGCCTAAAACTTGAAAAAGATCGTTATACATGTGAATTATCGCCTTATAAGGGAGATGATAGAGAACAATTATTTTTTGATAAAGCTATTAATACAATTGACCAAGAAAATAAAAATTGGAGAATAAAGGAACTTGATCAATTCAAAAATACCTATAAGACCGACAATCATAAATAATTAGGAACTAAGCAGAGTATAAGTTTTTAGAAAGATGTTCTTTTTACATGGGTATCTTTCTCCATCAACTCCAGTTATGATATAATCTCCTTTGCAAATATAGTGTTTTCCTTCCAGAGTTTTAATAAAGGGAACTTTATCTGAGTTAACAGGACTAACATAATTCTGTATATCTAATCCAAATTCTATGGCTACTTTTATATCGTCAAAACCATCTTCGAGTCCACGCCTATATTCAATTGCCTCGACAGGTATTGGATTCTTAATATACTTCATCATAATGGTCACCTCAAATATATTATTACATGTTATTAGATACTTTAACCAATAAACCTTAATCATATTATTCCTGAACATAGGATAATGACACATCCTTAAAGGGATTCTAGACATCGTCATGGAAGCACTAGTTAAGCGGCAATTGCAAATCTATTTTAGTTACTTGAGTACCTATCCATGGCAATTTTAACAAAGCCCTAGATCCCGCTTTGTAACACCAAGCACTATCCTAATGTCCCTATTTTACGTAATATTCAAATAATTATTTTAATGTGCGGAGAGGAATCCTTCAAGGAATTCAGCCCCGATTTAGAGCTGAATTCCTTGTTGAAATTATCGCAATTTATACAAGTATTTTGCTCAATGGCACTTTTACTCTATTCCACTTTCCTTCTTCAGTTCAGCCAACTCCGTCTCAATATCTTGTTCAGCCTTAGCATGTTCCAACTCCGCAAACGGATCCTCCGACTCCTGCGTAACCATAACCGAGGTGGCCTTGGCCTCCGCTTCTGTGCGCTCCACCTTGCCCTTAAACCGATCAATATTTGAAAGAGGATTGTTACCAGTAATCCCTGATATAACCTCATTGGCCTTCTTCATAGTCGCTGCACGTCGTTGGCGCATTATAAGATTGTCACGTTCAACTCTTGCCTTGGAAAGCTTTTCTGTTAATATACGTAGGTTCTCCTGCAAATCTTGCAAAGCTTTGGTCTGCTCTTCTAACTGGTTCTGATAATCTTTTAGGCTAGCCTCAGCTTGCTTTTTTAGATTAAGTGCTGTTCTTGCTAGTTCATCCTTTCCAGCCCTAACCGCCTCAGTGGCCTGAGCCGTGCGAGCAACTATATCTTCCTGAGCATGCTTGATATATTCCTCCAATTGAATTTTGTCGGCAACTGCTCGATTAACTTGGATCTGAAATGACCGCACCTCTTCGGTAGCCTGTTCTACATACAGATTAAGCATTTTCTCTGGATCCTCCGCCTTATTTACCATATCGTTTACGTTTGCTTGAAAAAGGTCCTTAACTTTTGCGAAAATACTCATAGCAGTAATCCTCCTTTTATTTGCTTAAGATTGATATGTTCTTCAACGCACTTTCTATGGCCGTATCCTTCCATGCGTTGCCAAAACGAGTAATAATCTCATTGAGTTTTGGTTTGACCTCTTTTAAGAGACTTAACTGTTCTACCTGTGTGGCCTCTGCTTTATAGACTTTGAACGTGATAAGTGAATCCTCAACATATGCAAGGGCATTCAGGATATCAAGCCCTTGCTCATCGAAGGCCCCGTCCGCAATACGTGAACGCAAACGCCTAATTTCATGCATTACTTTCTGGTGGCCTTTTTCCGTTGCTCGTTTATCTCTCAATGACTTTGAAACATGCCACGCGACAAGGCTAGCTGTGATGATGATAATGGTTATACCTAATCCAATACCTATGGTCTTCAATGGGAGTGAATCGAAAGGAGAAGAAGCTATTGAGTTGTCTTTGGGTCCTATCATTAAACCTTCAAAAAGGGATGGTAACCCAAAAGATAAAGCTCCAATCATTAACGAGCCTAATAGCCCAGGAATTATTTCCCCGGGATCTCCATCGTTTCTAAAGAATTTAGCAAAGCTTGAAAGCAAAGTTGTTATCATCAAAATGGCTCCAGCGGTTCTGATTAAAGTTGAAAACAAAGGCATCATTTGAGAAAAGATTAATTTTAGATCTTGAGTAAATAATTGATCCGTTATCGCGGACACCCCCTATACCAACCTAAGAAACTCTTTGTCTCTGAAAATACCAGCATCTTAAAATCCTCTTCCTAAACTTGAAAAGATTGCGTTCACTGTACCCCATTTCCTCAGCTATCTGTGGGATGGTCTTACCTTCACCGTAGCGCTTAAGTGCAAAAGTCCTGAAACGGGGATCTAGTTTTTCTAAGAATTGGTCAACCGCGGCTCGACGTTGGTCATCCAAAAAGGGATATAATTCAAGTTCTACAGGCTCACGAAGTTCTGACATCCCATTTCCCCCCTTCACCCCATCCTATATATTACAGAGTAAGACTCTTACTAAAATGTCGCGTCATTAATTCCTTGAACTCTTGATATCTGCTTCTTAGTCCAGGCTTCATTTCTTCGGTCTTTAATAAGTAAAACGAGAGTCTACCGATCTTTACCTTTCGTTGATCGAAGCCGTATCTTCCTAAGTTACGCATAAATAATTCTCCAGGCACCGGCTCCATACCCATTACTTGAGCTGCTTTTATCAGCGTCATGTACTGCCGATTCATCACATATTTTTGTGCCCATTTCATGAGTTTTACAGGCGTGTATTTTCTGGGATTGTAATAATAACACCTGAACGGTGAAACATGATATTGAACCATAGGCAGACAAAGTTCAACCGCCCGATCCACTGCTGACATTCTAAGCCCTCCTTTCAAACACACAGCGATAGCGATAATCCTCACCCAAGCATGGAGTTAAATCACAAATTTCACGTAGCCTGGACATGATTCTCGGCCCTATTTTATCTTCCAGGCTGTTCGGTTGGCAGTTTGTAGTGCAAAAAATTGGACGCATATTACGGTACCTAAAATCCACAATGGTAAAGAGCTTTTCCGTCGCCCAGTCATCATCACCTTTATGGCGCTCGGACCCGAGGTCGTCAAGGATAAGGACGTCACATTGTTTAACCGCATTGACAATATCATCCTCTCTTTCGTTTGATTTTGAACTATACGAAGCTCGTATTCGTTCAAGCAATTCAGGGACATTGACAAAAATACATGCCTTCGATTCTTTAAGCTTGTTGAAGGCTGCCGCTGCCAAATGGCTCTTACCTGTCCCAACAGGACCGATTAATATCACACCTTGGGCTCTCTCTTCGTCAGAAGAAGTTGCTTTGATAATCTTATTAACGAATTCCTTTGTCTTTCTTAAGGCAGCTGCCGTTTCTTTACTTGCTTTAAAATTCTCAAACGACTTGCTACTAAAGCGTTTCCCTAGCGTTGAGAAGCTGAAATAACGCTCATATCTCTGTGTTCGCTCGAAGTTTTTAGCTCGCTCAACGGCTTCGATATTTTTTCGCAACA
Organism: Desulfosporosinus sp. OT; assembly: GCF_000224515.1. GTDB lineage: Bacteria > Bacillota > Desulfitobacteriia > Desulfitobacteriales > Desulfitobacteriaceae > Desulfosporosinus. Next base: position 5,428 of record NZ_AGAF01000072.1, read on the forward strand.
TGCATTGACATCGGCGTCGTATATACTTTGCGCCCCCTAAACGCGCAGGAAATTCTACCAAAATCGGTTCGTTGATGGCACCACAATCAGTGCAGGTATAAACCAATTCATGTGGTAACCGCGAATCCTGCTCTAGCCCAGGCACTAGGGTCATAGGCCGCCGTGTCGTTGATTCGCTGCCTAGAAGTTCCGAGATTTTTTGCATTGTCATTTCCCCCTCGCGATTTAGTTTTCACGTGTTTTCCAGAACTTTGATTATGCATTTTTTGCATAGACCGTTCTGCGTCAGCGTGGGCAATATGGCTTAAATCAACGACGCCATAATCAAGCCAGTTGAATATAATGCGCTTGAGATAGCTCATCTCACAGTGGTAATGCTCCACGCAGCGCTTTATGCCTTCGATGACGATGGCATCCGGGTCAGGACTCGCTCTATTTTTGAATTGACGACAAAAGTCAGAGATACTGCTGCGCTCGATTGGCAAAAGTATTCTGCCAAAGTTTAATTCAGCGAAGGTAATGGCCTGAAATCCAAGGCCATTACCATGAACTGGCTTTTCTGGCTCAGTTGATGTTGGGTCAAGCCCTATTGGCAGTCTAAAGGTATCCTCTGGCAGCGAAACATCATCGACTTCAGTCGTCCCTACTTCCAGGATTGGGCTTTCTGGCTCTTCCTGGATAGCTTCAAGCGATTGATTCTTGATTTCTTCGCGCGCCTGCGCGTTATCATCCTCATCATCCGTATTCTCTTTTAGTTCTAGTTTAGGTTCTAGTTTTAGTTTTAGTTGGTAGACATCTGTCAGTTCTTCATAAGGTTCTTGTAAGACATTAGTAAGAACTTTATAAGAACTATCTAAGTCATTACTAAGAACATCATCAGGAGAATGCAAAATTGAGTTAAACCTATCTTGATCAAAGGCATATCTTCCAGCGTATTCGTTGCTCTTTGAAGGAATCCAGGAAACCCATACAGGCAAGGGAACACTAGGAGCAGTAGGATTTTTTATTTTTTGGTGTTTGCAGAAATTACGAACATAAAGACACTTTTTTCCTTGAGAGGTATAGCTAATCAATTTCTTTTCAGCAATCAGCTCCTTTTTCCATATTGATAATCGCTCAATCGTCAAATCTGCATCGAGAGGAGAAGGAAAAATTAGTATTTTAAATGAGAATTCATTATCGTCTAGACAACCTGAATCGTCGGCTATCTGCACTAATCCAGCATAGAAAAATCGTTTGTCACGGGGCCATTGGAGAATATCTGGATCAGAAAAAAAGTCTCCTTTGAGTTGACGATTGTGTAATTTCATTAATTTCTAACACCTGCCTTAAGTGAATTCATAACTTATACCTCTTCATTGAGATCATTACCAAAAGCTCATTTGCTCGAATAAAGTTTTTTCGTTTATCGGTTCATGAACCGTACCCAAGACCTCAGCATTCATACCCGCGATCATCTTGCCTATCTCTTCGGCTAAATCCCAAAATCGATTATAATTTCGGGCACTGTAAGCACGGCCATTCTCATAATCAATAACAATGGATATGACCTCGTTGTTTTTTACTACCTGGATTGGGTACCAACTGGGATTGTATTTTAGGTGTTTAAATTCGAAATGAACGTCTGCAAATGCTACCGTTATTAAGTCTTTGACCTTAGTTATTGATAAGGTATCATCCGATAGCTGATAGGTCCTTGAAAATTGATCATTCGTTATAAAGCAATCGCAGTCGCCTGTATATTCAAAAATCCATTCTACTTCCCTCTGTAAGCTAAACATATATACTCACTTCCAAATGTTGATAAGTATTATTTTGGAGTTCCATATAAATCGCTAAATAACTTTCACATCGGGTCTAAAAGTGGTTGCCTCTCCATTGTCAAATTCAACATACCCACTTGAATTTATGCCCGTGATTTTGTGTGGTTTTAATAAATCAAAACCTTGCTTGAAAGATCCTCCGCCTGACCTTGTAATTAGGACTGTATCGCCTACATTGGCACCGAGTTTCTTTATATGTTCATCTCGTCTTTGATTCCAATAATGCTCAACATCAATCGAGGTTGAAAGGATTCGCCTTTCTCCCTCTGGTGTCTTTATCTGAAATAAATCAGGGCTACTCCCTGTATGGTTAATATCATAATAAAGGCACCCACCTTCAAACTCTTGCCCACAATAAGGGCTTTGAGGGTCAATAACTTTAACTTTCATAAATACTCCTCATTTCTCTTGAAATAATCCGTAAAAGCGTTTCCACCACCAAGCCGTCTTCCATACCTCCCTTCGTAAAAGTAAAGTAAGGCTTACTGTGTTACCCCTACATGGACTCCATCCGCAGGAAGGGCAGTACACACAACCGCCCTCCGGTGGCGTAAAGCTTCCGCATTCCGGTCATTTCATCGTCTGCACCTTTTTATAAATTGGTTCCATGATCTGACCCTTCATAAGGTGATTCAGCTTCCTTCCTCATGCCAACGACGAGCATCAATAATGCGAAAAGGCCAATAACTATTAATACTGCAATCATATTGTCCTCCTTATAGACATACATACCAGAAGATTTCATCAACGAGCTCTTTCTCGCTGACATTCTGATATAGTTCCGATGGCATAATCAAGCCAAATGCATATTTCGAAGTCCGTGCAACCATAGCAATTAGCGTTGAAATATTCACGGCATTCAGGGCATTTTTAGAACGTCCATGCTTCGCCACCGTCAGCGAATGAACTTGATACCGCTTCCTCGCCTTTGGAAATTTTCTTCCCGCATCTCTGGCAAATATGGTCCTGACGAACTATTACCCATTTAGGTTCACTCAAGCATGTAGCACTCATCAGCATCACATCCTAATGATTAATTTAACCTCAGGCTTAATTTCGGGTACCGGTCTTCAAAGAACTTTTGCTTGATACTCCCGCCAAAAATTAAAACAGGCTCATCTGCCGTCTTCGATGATTCTTGTCCCATTCGTCCCAGTCGTCGACATGCATACAGATTTCCGGCATGTTTGCCCAAATCAGGGCCGTTGCAAACGGCGGCGGAACACTGTGTCCACATCGAGCTACCTGTTCCGACTTTGGATAAGCATTACCATAATAATCAACATCGATGATATACTTAGGCGAGAATCCCTGGGCATTAAACAGCTCTCTCGGGGTAAACATTCTTAATCCAATATCCGAAATAAAGTACCAAGAGGCGTTAATTTCAAAAATTAGTACCTCATCATTGCTTATCTGATATCCGCAATACTGAGTAAGCATATCTCTGACTTCCGGCCAATGGTGAAGGTTTTGTCCGGGCCGTATTTTGACAAGTTGAACATTGACTAACCCAAAATGACCAGCAGAAGTAGTAATAGTGTGAAGAGGTTCATTAACGTTTTGACCAAGACCCGTTTTATAGAACTTCTGGATATAGGCCACTGTTATTCCTTCGCGATCTTTAGTTGTGATAGTATGAACCGGGTCAGTTATTGCCTGTCCGATTCCCCGGCCATAATACTTTGACAAAAATATCGCTTGAAGAGCGTATCGTGGTGATGTATCAATGGTCATCAATGGCCGGTCAACTGTTTGGCCTCTGGCTTGTGTACTATCGTGATACTGCATAAGTACTGGGGCTACTATGCCGTATCCATGTTTCACCGTAAGTGTCGGCATGGGTTCGTGGATAGATTGTCCGCGGAAATTATCCCCGCCATGGTTGACCTGGATGATATAGGGCTCAGGATTTTTAATAAAGAACTTATCCAAGCCCCGAGCAGTTCGCTTCATCGTTTTGGAAGCCAGCGGACGTTTAGCCCTCAGTCCGTATTTCCTCTTAATTTCAGCTTTGCTGTCAAATATCGATGGTGCCGGCAGCGTGAAGTCAATAATCTCTGCGGCCGTTTTCCATGGCATTAGCTTTCCTTCAAATACCCCAGCACTCCTCGGATCTCCATGAGTTGCTTCCGGCCATTTAATTGGCTTTCCATCGCAGCGGGCAGCCAAGAAAAAACGTTCCCGTGATGTCGCAGCACCATAATTGCAGGCAACCAGTGTACGGCACTCAATATCGTATCCAAGGCCCTTGACTAATTGTTCTTTATCGAAGTATTCTCCTAAGCTTTCCATAATTTCAGGCCATGTTGGGGAGTCTGGATCAAGCCCGGTCGTCAAGGCGGCAATAAATGCTCTAAATGTTTCGCCTTTGCGTTCTTTGATTGGTTTATTGTTTTCGTCCAAAGGACCCCAGTTTTGAAATTCAGGAACATTTTCCACCATAATGACTCTCGGCCTGACTGCAATTGCCCATTTTACTCCTACCCAAGCCAAAGCCCTGATTCCTCTTTCAATTGGCTTTCCTCCAAGAGCTACGGAGAAATAAGTGCAGTCTGGGCTAAGCCAAAGAAACCCAACCTTGCGGCCTGAACAAACTTTAACGGGGTCAACATCATAAACGGATTCGCAATAGTGTAAGGTCCCCGGATGGTTTGCTTTATGCATAGCAACAGCAGCAATATCATGATTTACCGCAATGTTTATTTCCCTGCCGGTTGCGATCTTATAACCTTCGCTTACTCCTCCGCCTCCCGCGAACAAGTCCACAGATATTTCTTCGTTGGTTCTTAGCAACCATTGCCCTCCTTTTCTTATTCACCTGTGAAGTTTTTATATTTAGTTCTATAAGTTTTTAGAATTTAAAGCATATTTTCCAACTTTACCCTGAAGCCATTTGTTCAAATATGATCTTCTCTTTATGAGTTGCTGCTTTATAATCCTGTAGCAAGACCTCTGGCGTCTCGCCTGTCGCTCAAACATTCAACTCCACCTTAACAATACCTCTCTTTGATATCATCCCAGTTGTTGGCGACCCCGCTCCAGTGCTGGGCAACTTCTTCTAACATGCCTTTCTCCTCACGCTCTTGCTTAAGCACTGATTTGTAAAGCCTGTCATCCCTATACTTCCTCACGTTTTTGCTAATTAAGTCACTAATTACTTGCGGTTCTAAAGCATCCAACTCCCAACATTCATGTCCGAACTCCTGAATATATTTAGTCGCTCGACTGTCGGTTATCTTGGTTGGATTGGGCGGTGGACCGTATTGCTCAATCTGGTTCATGTTTAAGGCCAGACGGTGGAAGTCAACGCCGTGAGTCTCGAATGTGACAAGTCGATCCTGAATGTCCCTGCTCATATCCCTGCCACTTGGATCGTGATCCCCAAGGTGAAGCAGAACGATCTGCTGACCATTGTCCTGCCTCCGCTTTAGCCTTCTAGCTGCTCCCCACATTTCCGACTGACTAACATAACCACGGCACGAGAAAAAGTTAACATCAAGCTCGCCACATATCTGTCCAACGATTCCAACAAGAGCATCCTTTTCCACCCACACCTCAACATAGTTCTTTTGTCCGTTCCAGTGGTCCAGGTGGTAGGAGTAGGCGGCAGAGTCGATCATACTTCCAGGTGTCTGCCAGTGAGACTTTCCCTTCAGGTTCCTTGTCCTATCTTCGATAGCGTTCCAGTCGATGAGTCCGGCTAAACGAGCTTCACTAATTAAGACACCCAGGTTCTTGTACGATCTCTCGTTGTTTGGGATAATAGCTCGGGCAACCATCTGGTAATATACCTGCCTAAGTGTGAGGCTGTACCCTTGCGCCGAATAGTCATCTATAACGCTGTTAATTCTGTTAATCAGATCAAGTCTATCCACTCCGAAATTTTTGCTTATATACTCTATTTTTGGCATCACTTTCCCCTTCCTTAAAGCTCGTGAAAGAGTCCCCACTACCGCAGCAGTATGCCTTTACGCGATTTTGTTGTTTAGTCCCAGTGCACGTAAGGTTTTTCTAGACAACTGGGACTGGACATCAATGGTAGATCCTAAAGGCATATCAACTGTTACATTGCAATCAATCTTAGCCAGCTTATAGCTTAATAACGCTTGGTCTTTAAATTCAGTCAACCTTTGTGCCGCTTTAGCTGGCAAAATGTCCGGACACGCAAGTAAATCTTTTAATGTAAGACCTTGTTTCAATAACGGCCACACGGTTTTCTCCCCTATTCTCGGAACACCCGGAATATTGTCCGATGGGTCACCCACAAGCGCCTTATAATCCACCCACTGCCCTGGATCAATACCGTAAGCTTCTTCATGGTTAAAAAGTGTTAATTGTAATGGGGCTCTCCTTGCCCTTAAATAATTAACCATCACATTACGGTTAATTAGCTGAAACATGTCTTTATCTCCGGAAACAATCCTGACGTAATCGTTGGATCTAGCCGCTAGTGTACCGATGATGTCGTCTGCTTCATACCCCCTAACTTCTACTTGTTCAACACGCAGAATTTCCAATGCTTTTTTAGCCCGTGGAACTTGGTCTGAAAGCTCAGTCGGTGTCTGCTTTCGAGTAGCTTTATAGTCCGGATAAAGTTGATGGCGAAAGGTAGGATCGTTAGAATCCCAACAAGCGATGATTTTTTGGGGTTTATGCGCGTGATTAAAGTTAAGCACCCAGTTCAATAAGCCAGAAACAGCATGAATGGACTTCCCTTTCGTATCATAAAATGGCTGCCTTCCATAAAAGGATCTGGCGAGTAGGTTATTGGCATCGATAAGCAAAAGCATTTTCATACCTCCCTACGTAAAAGCAAATTTGGTTTAACCGTGTCACCCATTACATGGGCTCCATCCGCAGGAAGGGCAGTATATACAACCGCCCTCCGGTACCACAGAATTTCCGCACTCCGGGCATTTCATAATCGACACCTCTTCATAAATTAGTCCCGTGATCTGAGCCATGACAAGATGATTCAGCTTCGCAACTCATATCAACGACTAACATCAATGAGGCGAAAAGACCTATAACTATCAACACTTCAATCATGCTATCCTCCTTATAGATACAAGCTGGATAGTTTGCTTTGGGTCCCAGTAACCAAAGATATCTAACCACGCTTCTATGAAAACTCCCATAGACGGATATCCCTCTGCCTGGACTTCTGCTAACGTTATTTCTCCCTAAACATTTGCTTGTCTGAACAACGGGGTTAATTCTCATAAAGTGTGTCACCTCCCGTATTTATCGCTTAGCTTACAAACACGCTGATTTGCTTAAGGCTTTGAGCGTATTTCCTAGCAGCTGCTCTGGTTGCTTTCCGTTTGGTCTTGATTCTTGAATTAATTTCAAGAATCCGATGAAACTCATCGACATTAACTAAAAATCCCAAAGCTAAACACCGTTCACATACAGGGGGATTCTTAGCAAATAATTTGCTGGATACTAAATCTAAAGATGTTAATTCCGTCCTGCACTCGCAATATTGGCCTGTATATTTAACCCTTCTAATCTCCTCTCCCCCCTTTTTAACGCATGAACCTATCTAGATACCTTTATACAGAGCCCCAACCGAAGACTAAACCACGACGATACTCCCATTCAGAGTATTTTTTAACCGCATCCTCTAACGTCCATTCTCTACTTGACTCCTCTACCCGAGAATTCGTTTTGCGAAGATCCGCGTCACAGGTTACGTAAATGCTGTAAACGATGAATGTGGAATTGATAAAATCCATATGAATTCCCTCTCTTAATTTCTAAACCTTAATCCAATGGCCTTAAGAGCAAACTTCAGATTTCTAGCGTCTAAATAATCTAAATCTGATAATCTGAATTCGTGTTTTTCATTAAAAAGATGTGCTACCAAGTTGACCATGATTTTTCACTATGGGATAAAGAGGAAACAACTCGTTTCATGGCGAAAAAGTCAATTGTGGATTCATCCAGGTTAATGAATTGATGCCGCAAAGGACTGATACCATGAGTTTTACAGACTTAATCTCTCAAACACCGAAAGAGGTTTATTTTCTCATCCTTGGAGCTATTGCTTTAGGCGCAATATCAGGACTTGTAAATAGATTCCTATCCAATCTTACGCGCCAAAGAAAGAAATCTAAAAAACCAACTCAAAAGGGACACGAAAAGCAATTAAAGAAACTGGACAAAGTTTACGGCACCTACAGCATTGCCAAGGTAGACAAAATGAACGGCCAAGAGTTTGAGTTATTTGTCGAGAAGCTTTTCAGAGTCTTAGAAAAAGACAAGATTCTGAAAACAGAATTCACACCCGCTACCGGCGACCAGGGCTGTGATCTTATCATTCACTATCGGGATGGTGCCCGACTAGGTATCCAATGCAAACGCTACGCTAGTAAGGTGGATAATAAGGCTGTTCAAAACATCGTTACGGCAAAGGCCATATATGGACTTACCCTAATGATGGTCTTTACAAATAACCATTATCAGCCTAGTGCCAAGGAGGCTGCTCG
>NZ_AGAF01000071.1 GCF_000224515.1 Desulfosporosinus sp. OT
TTGCAATGCACTCAGGGGGTAATTCTTCTTGGAGAATGTTAAGTAGGTAACTGTAAGTACTATAGAGTGAAGGATCTCCCAAGGTTATGAAGGCAACAGATTTTCCCTGTTTCAGTTCACCGAGGAGCGTTTGGGCTCCATCTTGCCAAGCTTTTGCCAAAACCTGTTGATCTGAAGTCATGGGCATTTCCAGCTCAATCAGACGGACGTTTGCCGGGCAGTGAACTTTGGCAATATCCCAGGCCACGCTTTCTCGCTCCATCTTAGATTTAGGGATAGCTACGATATCGACCGTTTGCAAAACTTCAACGGCAAGTAATGTTAAATGACGCGGATCACCGGGGCCAACCCCGACCCCATATAATTTTCCCCACGTTGTATTCATGCTTTTTCTCCTTTTCGCGCTGATAGTATAAAGACCGGATTCATTGCTTGGGCCATGTGCAGGGAGTGAATCGCATTCCAGCGGACCGCTTGTATAGAGACGGTATCGATTTCCTGATAATGCAACTCGTTAAGCAGTTTCAATCCTTGAGCCACGGTTTCGATGGTCACTGCCGTGATCACGACTCTTCCCCCATCAACCAGGGGTACTTGCTTTAAGATTTCCGCCAAGCGCCCATTGCTTCCGCCAATGATACAGACATCGATTGGTGGAAGTTGATCAAAAACATCTGGTGCTGCCCCAGAAATCAAACGAATATTGGAGATGCCAAACTTTCGTTGGTTAGCAAGAATAAGTTCTTGAGCTTCCGGGTTATGCTCAATAGCGTAGACAACGCCTTCGGCGGCAAGGGCCGCTGCTTCAATGCTGATACTCCCGGTACCAGCCCCAATATCCACCACGCGGTCAAATAACGAAATTTGGGCTTTAGCGAGTACTTGGACTCGAATTTCAGCCTTCGTCATGGGAACTTTACCGCGCAGGAACTCTTGATCGGGGATCCCAATTCTGCATCCAGTACCTTGCTTGACTTCCTGCTCTAAAGTAGGATACAGAATGATGATGGCATTTTTCAATAACTTCGTTTCCTGGGCTAAATGTTGGGCATCCATTGTTTCCCAGATCTCCTCAGGATACCCTAGGGCATTACCGATAGAAATAAGAGGGTTATCGCCCCGTTCCAAATAGAATTGAGCAATTTTCTGAGGGGTATTTTCACCCCCCGTCAAAACCGCCGTCGGTCGTTTTAACAACCGGGGCAATACAGACAATTCTCGACCATGAACACTAACAAAAGCCGCATCTTGCCAGGCAAGCCCGGCTCTGGCAAAGGCGAATTGCAGTGAACTAATTCCGGGGTAGACATCTATCCTCTCCTCAGGAAATTCCCTGCGCAGCATAGGCAAAAAACTAAAGAATCCTGGATCGCCTGAGACAAGGACCCCAACCACTTTTTTGTCCAGCAGAGCATCTTTGATAACAGCAAGACTAGGTGTAAGGTTACCGGTTATACAAGATTTATATCCCGAAAAATCGGGAAAGAGCTTGAGGGCTCTAGATCCTCCGATCAAGACATCGCAGTGCTTTACAAGTTCAGTGATTGCTGGTGGCAACCATTCAAGCTTTCCAGGACCGATACCGATCACCTGTAACATACATTCCCCTCTTCCTAAGTTTGATGGCTTGTTCAAGACTCGAACAGGACGTTCGAGGTTAGAGCATCGTCATGACTCGGACTGGACGTCCGAGGTTTGAACACCGCCATGACTCGGACAGGACGTCCGAGGTTAGAACACTGCCATGGATGGCATAGAGCGGTGTTCTTTGTTATATTGTTGACTGCAACTGGGAAGTAAGCGAATTTATAGTATGTAAATAAAAAACGAGCCCGAGCGGCTCGTATGGTTTACCCTAATAAACACACACATTTCCTATCGCCCGTAGGTCAGTGATGTTTCTTAAGGCAAGGTTTCCTGGCTTCAAGTCATCGTTCTCTTCCTCTTCCCAGCTTTAATCTTGAAGAGAACTCCTTGTTTACAGTGGCGGGACCGCGTCGGATTTTCACCGACTTCCCCTTTAAGATCCTCAATTGCAGAGGAACCTTAAGAATATTCATATTTAATTGAAAATACTTTCATTCGACGTATAGTCAGATATTCGACCTTTATTTATGCAATTCCTTCTTTACTAAAGGAATTTTTCAAAAAAATACTTAGAATGTTTACATTGGAATTTTCACGCGATTAAAGTTAGGGCTCAATTGACCACTTCCAACCTTGCTCTTCGACTATTTTGCGAGCTGCTGAATCCCAACCAATCGGTTGGCCATTTAATAACGTCATAACCGTGCCAACAACTAGGCGCCCAAAGGTGAAAGCCTGGGCCCGTTCACTGGCTAAACGCGCCAAATGATGAAATAACCTTTGTTCTCCAAGTAGCAAGAGCTCCGAGGCGGCCCCTTCAGTTGTTGGTAATTCGGCAAGACGAGCTAAAGTGTCCATCTTAATTCCAGCAAGTGCGGCGTGCGCTACTAGGATTTCCATTCGGGCATCAGCTACACGATTATGTGTATGAAAAATGCCTCCAGATACTTTGATCAACTTCCCGATATGCCCAAGTAATATAACTTTTTCAATCCCTCGGTAGGCCGCTTCTTCCAAAAGGAAACCTACAAAGTTACTCATCTGGATCACTGCTTCGCTCGGGACCTTAAACCGCTCTGTCGCGACTCTAAATCCATAGTGCCCGGGGGTAAGAACTATAGATTTATGCCCATAAGCTACGGCTTGATCTAATTCCGGTAGGATAGAGGTTTTAAAGGCTTCCTCAGACATTGGTCGGACAATCCCACTTGTCCCCAGGATAGAAATCCCTCCGATAATCCCCAGTCTGGGATTAAGGGTACGTAAGGCAGTGGCTTCTCCGGAAGGGACCTCAATAATAATTTCGAGTTCTTCTTGAGGGAAAACCTCCCTTACCGCTTCAAGGATCATTTGCCTCGGTACCGGATTAATAGCACTTTTGCCAACCTCTATGGCTAATCCTTTTTTTGTGACGGTCCCCACCCCCTGACCGCCTTGGATGTGTATATCCCCTTGGGGTGAAATGAAGCGTGCTACTGCTTGGATCTCAAGTCCATGGGTGATATCTGCGTCATCCCCACCGTTTTTGAGAATGGTTGCTTTTGCCAGCGGATATTCAGTTTCTCCCCCCTGGATAGGGAGCATTAAACGTGCAGAATTTGGAAGAGGAATATCAACCTGTTCAGGTATATTGTCTCCTCGGAGCAGCAGGCAGGCTACTTTAGCAGCACCAGCAGCACAACTTCCGGTTGTATATCCTTCGCGCCAAGTATGTCGATCTTTGTCTCGTGCCATAGTTTCCCTCTCCCGCCATAGATTAATTAAAGGTTTAATTAATTCTACCTATCGACAACCTTTCGTCAAGTCTCACCTATACTATTCAGCATCAGAGAATAGCAGTGTATTAACCATAATACACTGCTACAATACTCACTATTTGTAATTTCTAATTATTTAAAAATTACTTTTATTTTAACCCATTCTCCGTTAGATAAACATGGAATTTCTTTTGAATAGTATCAAAAACTTGTTTATCTACAAACATTTTGTTTCCTTCAGGTATACATATAACAGCTTTTTTATCTTCCTTGTTATAACCATCAGTACAAAGCACCTGATAACCACAAGGATTTGAGCGGCTATTTGGAGTATAGATAGCGGCATCAGGACTTTGTGGGAGATATAAACCACTGTATTCCGGTACTTCCGAAGATAACATCAAAGTTGCTTGCTTGATAGTTTCAATCTTAATATCCAGATATTGCCCTAACTTCGCCAAAGTACTAAAGACGGTATTTTGATTAACCGGCTGAATAGCAGGGTTAATCGTTTGAATCTTTCGATCCGATCTCGTAAACGTACCGGCAGATTCTGCAAAAGTGCCAAGAGGAATAACAATGTTTGAAATTGCAGTCGTAGCTGTCTCAAAGAGATCAAGAGTTACCACAAAATCAAGCTTCTTCAAGGATTCAGCGAGGGTTGGATCAGTTCCGGCCGGATCTTCGCCAACAATTAAGGCAGCTTTAATTTTCCCAGCGTTGATTTGTTCTATAATCTGCATACCAGGAACTTTTACACCCATATCGATAAATCCTTGGGAATTACAGTTGGAGCGCATCAGGATGATGCCACTATGTGGTTTACCAATCTTGCCAGTAATTACAGCAATATCTGCCAACAGTTTGATAGCATCCGCTGAGACAATATTGTCATCGATAACGAAGATTGCTTTTTTAGCTTCCCCGTACATTTTGGCGAGCTTAGTGGCATCCTCAGAAGCTGGAGCGTCCTTAACATAATCGCTCAGATTAGTTAGATTCACAGCGTTCTTTTCAACATTAGCTTGGTTTACATGCCCACCGTCAAAGAGTGCTTTAACTAAGGACTTAATGAAGTCCAAGTTATTATCAAGTTTCAGAGAAACATCAGCATATTCAGCCATTCTTGTCGTACCATTACTGATTGAAACCAGTTTAGCTTTTTTCTGGGCAGCAGTCTTGATTTTCACTCCCATAACCGGATTATCTTCAGCAATATTCCCGACGGAAATGATTAAATCAGTACTGAAAAGTTCATCATAGCTGTTCGTAGAAGCATTGTAGCCTAGCACGCTTTCAGTTCCTGAAATATCTTTCTCAGCCATTGTGCCAAGGAAGGTTGTCCCTAATTTGGCGGCAACTTTTTTGAGAATAAACGCTTCTTCGTTTGTAAATCTTGGGGAGGCGAGGATTCCAACACTATCATTGCCATATTGCCCTTGAATTAACTGGAGATTCTTCGTGGTCAGGGTTAAGGCTTCTTCAAGTGAAACCTCAAGGGTACTGTCTTTTCTGCGGACCAGTGAAGACTTAAGTTTATTTGGATCGTTAACAAACCCTATGCCAAATCTGCCGTTAACACATAAGACCCCTTCGTCTTTCGTTCTGTCAGGAAGAGATTTGAACACAAGATTTCCTTTGGATTGGAGAATAATGTTACAGCCAACACCACAATAATTACAGACCGAATTTACATTATCAAATTCAACCGGCACTTGCTTTGGTACAGCGGCTTTTTCCATACATGCTCCCGTTGGGCAGACATCGATACACTGGCCGCAAGATATGCATGAACTTTCCTCAAGAGGCAGATTAAACTCTGTAATGACCTTGGAATCGAAACCTCTTTTTTCTAGTCCGATAGCTGTAACGCCAAGTCTTTCTTCACAAGCTCTGATGCATTGACCACATAAAATGCACTTATCAGGATTTCGAACAATAAACGGATGAGTTTGAGCTTCTTCTCGTTTATGAACTTCTCCGACTATAGCTTTGGTATTAATATTGTACTTGCCAAAATAATTAATCAGCTTGCATTCAAAATAATCGTGGCAGCCGCACTCCAGACATTTGGCAGCTTCTTTAAGAGCACTTTCTTCAGTAAAGGTTTCGGAAATTGCGCTAAAGCTGAGTTTTCTTTTTTGTTCTTCGACAACAAAACCGTGTTGGCGGTCTTGTTTGGCGATGTGCGCAAAGTCCTGCTCAGTTAAATCAGTTTGCGTAATGTAAGAAGGTTCAGAAACAGGAATGATTTGACCATTTAAATAACTATCAATCACCTTGGCAGCATTATTTCCTTGAGCGATGGCAGCGATAGCTATTTTGGGACCAGTTGCTGCTTCGCCGCCGGCAAAGACACCTGCCATATTCGTTTCAAAGGTGTTGGGATTAACGTTAATGTTGCCTCGTTTAGCGACATCAAGTTCCTTAATACTTCTTGCATTAACTTGCTGTCCAATGGCCGAGAGAATGAGGTCTGCTTCAAAGGTAACTTCTTCGCCTGGAATTGGTTTCGGACTTCTTCTTCCGGAGGCATCGGGTTCACCAAGAGCCATTTTCTGACACCTGACAGCTTTTGCTCTGGTGCCATCTCCGATAATTTCTACAGGGGCTACAAGGAAGGTGAATTCCACGCCTTCTTCTTCTGCTTCTAAAATCTCAATCTTTTCCGCAGGCATTTCATCTTTCGTTCTTCTATAGATAACCTGAACATGCTCAGCTCCAAGCCTTACAGCCGTCCGGGCAACGTCCATAGCAGTATTTCCGCCACCAACGACGATAACGTTATTGCCCATATACAAAGGCTCAGAATTGGTAACCTTACCCAGGAACTCTATACCGCCAAGAACCCCTTCCATGTCTTGCCCTTCACAGCCCATGCTTGAACTTTCCCAAGCTCCGATGGCTACGAAGACAGCGTCATAAATTTTCTTAAGGTAGACAAGGCTGATATCTTCACCAAGTTTGACGTTATATTTGATTTCCACGCCCATTTTCGTGAGAGTATTGATTTCAGCATCCAGAATTTCTTTAGGCAAACGGTATTCAGGGATACCATAGCGGAGCATACCACCGGCATAGGGCTGATTCTCATAGATAACGACCTGGTGGCCATAGCGCGCCAAGAAATAGGCGCACGAAATCCCTGCCGGACCGGCGCCAATAATGGCAACCTTTTTGCCGCTTTGGGGTTTTAGTTCAGGCACATACGTTCCGTTGCTGATATCAATGTCCCCAAGGAATCGTTTGAGTTCGGCAATGGCGACAGGGCTATCAACGTTCTGACGTCGACATTCAGTTTCACAAGGATGGGGGCATATTCTGCCAATACTGGCAGGTAGGGCAATAACATCTTTTGTGAGCTTGATGGCCTCCTCATACTGACCATTAGCAATTAAGCCTACATACCCTTGACAATCGGTATGTGCCGGGCAGGCAGTAACACAGGGAGGTCTGCAATCTCCTCTATGGTCTGAGGCTAATAATTCAAAGGCAACTTTACGTGCGGCTAGCGTTCTTTCAGTTTCGGTTCTGATGATCATGCCATCGACAGCAGTCGTTGAGCACGCTCTTAGTAATTTAGGGATACCATCAACTTCAACGACACAGACACCACAAGCACCATAAATCTTCAGCCGATTATCATAACAGAGGTTCGGAATCTCTATTCCATTAGCAAGTGCTATCGTTAAAATGGTATCTCCAGCTTGACCGGTTAATTCTCGAGAATTTATATTAACTCTTATCATATCCACCAATGTCACATCCCTTCCTATTCTACAGCGATAGACTTAGTTTTACATACCGTTACACAGTTACCGCATTTAACACACTTTGACTGATCAATTTCATGAACCTTTTTCAATTCACCCGTAATAGCTTGGGCAGGACATTTCTGCGCACATAAGGTACATCCTTTGCAAGACTCTTCAATAATGGTGTAGGTTAATAGAGGCTTACATTGTTTTGCGGGACACTTTTTGTCTTCAATATGGGCAAGATATTCGTCTTTGAAATAGCGAATTGTTGTAAGAACCGGATTAGGAGCTGTTCCTCCAAGCGCACAGAGTGATCCGTCCCTAATGCTGGTACATAGGATCTGAAGAGTATTGAGATCCTCAAGCACTCCCTCTCCTGTGCATATTCTATCAAGTATCTCAAGCATTCTCTTGGTGCCGATTCTACAGTAGGTGCATTTGCCACAGGATTCTTTGACGGTGAAGTCCAGGAAGAATCTGGCCATATCAACCATACAGGTCTCTTCATCCATGACCACCATACCACCTGATCCCATAATGGCACCGGTTTGATTAATCGATTCATAGTCTACTGGGGTATCCAGGAGGGCACGTGGAATACATCCGCCAGAGGGTCCTCCCATTTGAACAGCTTTAAATTCGTTATCTTGTTTAATTCCTCCGCCTATGCCATAGATAACTTCTCTTAAAGTCATACCCATTGGGACTTCGACAAGTCCCCCGTTTTTAATTTTGCCTGCCAGAGCAAATACCTTGGTACCCTTACTGGTTTTAGTGCCATAAGCAGCAAAGGCCGCTCCGCCATTTCGGAAGATCCAAGGCACATTGGCAAAGGTCTCTACGTTGTTAATATTGGTTGGTTTACCATAATATCCTGATTGAGCCGGGAATGGCGGTTTTAGCCTTGGCATACCCCGTTCCCCTTCCAGAGAGGCGATTAAAGCTGTCTCTTCGCCGCAAACAAAGGCCCCTGCCCCAGTTTTAATGACAATGTCAAAGTCAAAACCTGAGCCAAGGATATTTTTACCCAGGTAGTTTTTATCTCTAGCTTGTTGAATCGCTATTTTGAGTCGCTCAATAGCAAGTGGATATTCCGCACGGCAATAAATAAAGCCATAATTTGCTTCCATTGCATAACCGGCAATGATCATACCTTCAAGCACTGCATGAGGGTCTCCCTCTAGAACGCTTCTATCCATAAACGCGCCTGGATCGCCCTCATCAGCGTTACAGACGACATATTTTTCCGATCCTTTGGATTTTTTGGCAGCATCCCATTTAAACCAAGTCGGGAAACCTGCTCCCCCTCTACCCCTGAGTCCCGAAATTTTAATTTCATCAATAACCGTTTCCGGAGTCATTTCGTTGACTACTTTGTTAAGTGCTTTATAACCATCATTTTCAGTATAGTCTTCAATCTTCTCAGGATTAATTATTCCGCAGTTTTTCAGTACAATTCTAACTTGATTTTTTAACTGGGGATAAGGTTCTTGAGTTGTTGAGACGATATGCTCTTGAATTGGTTCGCCATTAACAATATGTCGCTCAATTATTTCTTCAACCATAGTTGGGGTGACATTCGCATACGTGAAGACGCCCTTATCATCAATAATGTCAACGATTGGTTCATAATAACACATGCCAATGCAACCAGTTACCGAAACATCAATATTCAAGTTCTTTTCTGCAAGTATCTGTCCAAATTTGTCGGTAACCTTTTTTGCTCCTGCTGCAATTCCACAGCTACCAAATCCTATTCTAATCTTCATTAACGGCAACCCCCTTTTCCGAGGCGTAAATATCTTTTACAATTTTCCTGGCACTTTTAGGAGTCAAATTGCCAAAGGCTTCACCATTGATCATAATTACGGGAGCCAGACTGCAACATCCAAGACAGGCAACTTCTTCAAGCGAGAACATCCAATCGCTAGTGGAATCCCCCACCTTAATGTTTAATTCTTCACAAAGAGCTTCCGCAATTGCATCAGAACCATTAACATGACAGGCTGTTCCTTGACAAGTAAGAATGATATATTTTCCACGAGGTTTTAATCTGAACTGTGAATAGAACGTTGCAACGCCATATATTTTAGCTCTTTTATTGCCTGTCCTATCGGCGATCATCTTTAAAACATCGAGTGGCAGGTAGCCATAGGCCTCTTGAGCGTCCTGTAACACGCTAATGAGGTTACCGTTTTCACGCTTAAACTTGTCAATCACCTCATCCATCAGAGATGTATCAACCTTATTCGTACTGAATTCTGCTTCTAACTTTTTTTCACAATCGCAAGACACTAATTATCACTCCTTTAATACTAGATCTATGATTCCACTGCGGAAAAAATAAATTGGTACTTTCTTCACGAACTACTGGAACAACTAAATATTGAATAGAGAGCACCTACAAGATACGGCACGACAAAGTTATTGTTGCAATAAAGTCTGAATATTCATTAAATTCCGAAATGCCCGAAGAAAAAAGTTTGTCCTTGCCGCTTCCCAATGTATATATTTTACATCACTTTTCAATGATTGGATATAATTTTTTTGCTTTTTTAGGTGATTTGTTTGATTATTTGAAAGAATCTCATAATGTCAAGAGAGAGATCCTCCCTCACAGCAATAATATTCTTCCATCTATGTAATAATTAAAAAGATGTACCATAATATCCCTCTTGCTGGACATTATTTTAACTCTAACAAAAAACCTGTGTTTCAATATTAATCTATTGGTCAGTGTTTAGAGCGTGTCTATTTTTTCTTTGGAGCAAGATTGATAAATAGTATGTTAAAAAGGTTAGCTAACTTGTTGGTTTATAGCGGTTTCGTATTTCGGACAACTCTTTACGACGGCCATAAAATTCTTGAACTTGAGTCTTCAGCCAAACTTGAAAGTGCTCTTTTAAGACTTCTTTTTCAAAACGTTTACCAACCGATATAAAATCCCATTGTACTCTATCTTTCAAAAAGTTAATGTTTGCCTCCTGACCACAAAGGGGGCAAACAGCATGATTTGGTTCGGGGAACTTCCAGAGATCGGACCAACATGTAGGGCATTGACCCTCTTCAAGTTTTCGAGTCTTGCTGAACAAAGCCTCACCTAAAGTACGGATGCGTTCGACAGATTCAGGATTTACCAAAGCTTCCCCCGGCAGTGCGCCAATAAACATGTGAGCATCTTTGATGTCCAAGCCCATAAGACGTGCGTTCGCGATTAGCGCCGATAGAGTATATCCATCCCAACCTTTAATTCCAGCAGTACCGATAATCACACATGGCTTTCCCCAGATGTCATCGATATGTTGAGCAAGGGCAATAATTCGATCTCCAAATAATTTTGTGATTGCTGCTGGGCCTAAGGCATAGCAAGGAGAGGACAAGATAATACCATCAGCGTCTTTCAGGCGATCTAACAGGAAATATAAATCATCTATAAGTGGGCAACGTTGATCTGGAACTAAGCAAGCATAGCAAGCGTTGCAGGGCTGAAGGATCAACTCAGGTAGTCGGATGAGTTCGAGTTGAAATTTTTCACCAATTGAATTAGCCGCTTCCTTAACCAAAATTTCACCATTACCTAATTTTCGCTTTGAAGCAACTAATCCTAAGATCTTTTTCATCCTATAGCTCCTTCCTTGAATTTAGCTGAAGCCTTGGTAGGTTTTAATTAAAGTGTCTAAACTTCTTTCCCGATGCAACCAGAGGATCGACTCTCCTTGTTGTTTCTTTTTGTTCTTCGTGTGAATTTTTCAAGTCAGTAATTTTTTTAAATAGGTCACTTTCAAGGATAAGTTCTATTTTGCCTAATTGCTTGCTTAGCGCTTCTTGTTTACTGTTCATCTCGTCTAACTTCTTGCTTATCAAGTTGTGGTTTTTCTCGAGCTCATTTTGAGCCTCAAGTATTTTGGCGAGTGTTTTTATAATCTGTTGTTGATCCATATAATCAATCACCCCTCGGTGATAGATTATATCATACAGCCATCAGCTTTTTGTAGGACAATAATCTTTAAAACAAACATTCTCAAAGCACAATATATCTTACATAATCTGGAATTCATAGAACTTGATAATCTGGAGACTATATAATTTGTATTTTAAATTTAAAGGAGGAGTTTTTACATGTCAGGACAAGCTAAAAAAATGCCTCAACCAAACGGCGGGATTAAATGTGTTGTGAACACTTGCCATTATTATGGCTCAGGCGATCATTGTCATGCAGACAAAATCGAAGTACAATCTCCTAACGCTAGTTCTACAGAAATGACCGATTGTGCTACTTTCCTTCCTGAGTAACTTGATTGCCTGTTTAACTAAACAATAAAAATTTTAAGGCTTGTCGCAAGACAAGCCTTAAAATTTTTCCCTACATTACTATATATTTGGAAAATGCAACTAGACAATCTAAATAGTTCTTTATACATACCATATAGTTACATTTTATACAATTTTTGCATATTGTGTATTATCTACAGGAAAAGGAGGAAATGCAAATGGCATATGGTGGCGTAGATGGAGCTGCTTGTGGAACAGGATATGGCTTTGGCGCAGGAATCGCTGTAGTTGTTATAATTATTCTTCTGCTTATCGCAATGGGAATAGTATTCTAAATTAGAAAGGTGGAAATAGCTATGTATGGAATGGGTTATGGTGGAATGGGTTACGGTGGAATGGGTGGAGCTTGCTGCCGTCCTCCAGTTGCCCCAGTTGCCGCCTGTGGCGGCGTCGGTGCAGGAATCGGTGTAGGTATTATTGCTATTGCAATCTTAATTCTTATCGCTTTAGGAGTAATTTTCTAGAATATTATCTGGCTAATGGGCTGTCACCTGAAAAGATGACAGCCCATTGAAATTTAAGTCTCAGATTCAGAAGGAACTCCTAGAAAATAAACGAGGAGATTACTGCTCCAATCACTATAATCCAAAGAGTATCAACTTTGGTTAATCGCTGTACTCCAAAAGCAGCTAAGGCGAGTCCACAAGTAGGTAAGTCAACTAAAGAACTACCCATTAATTTAAAAAGAACTGCCCAAAGGGTTCCGAAAAATGCCGCGACAATTCCACTAATCACCATCTTAAATAGTTCAGCATTACCAGCCCGCCGATAAAGATCTGAAATTATAGATACCACGATAAACGATGGCAAATACATATTCGCCATTGCTAAGGCCGCTCCGAAGATACCAGCCACTTTATAGCCAACAAAAGCGGAAATGACTGTGACTGGACCGGGCGTTAGTAAGCTTAAGGCCAGAGCAACGCCAAATTCCTTGTCGGTGACAAAGTGAAATTGATTCACCATAGCATCCTGGATGAACGGCAGCATAACGTAGCCACTTCCGAAGGTCAATCCTCCAATTTCAAATAAAGTGTTCCCCAGTTTTTGAAAGGTGGGATTGCTAAAATTAATCGTCATATTGACGGTTAGTAAAATAGCAAGCATGATTAACATGGTTGCGTACTTTTTCTTACTGAACTCAAACCTAATTACCGACACTGCTTTTGGAGAAGGCTTTTTCGCAATCCAAAACCTACGATCCATTAATGCTTTCCAACGCGAAAATTTATAAGTAAGGAAAGTAAACACTAGACTGAACGCGCCTGCAACGAAAAGAAGAGTCGTAATATTTAGCTTCAAGAAATACACCATTATAAACCCTGTAACCGCCAAGATCGTTAGCTGTGGGGTATTCACCCCTTTTTTCCAGAGATCCATAATCGTGTTTAATACGAGACCGACAACTAAAGCCCCCACTCCTTTAAATAACGATGATACTAAGGGAACATCGTTAAAGTTTAAATAGAGGTGGGCAAGTAGGACCATAGCCACAAAACATGGAATTACAAAAAAAATAGTAGCTACTAATGCGCCTGGAAAACCTCTTAGAAAATAGCCAATATATGTGTTTAGATTCACAGAAGGTGCCCCGGGTAAGAGTTGTGAAAGAGCCAGGCCTTTTAGGTATTCCTCATCTGTTAGCCAGTTTTTCTTGTCGACCAATGATTTTTTGGCTTCCCCTAGCGCTGCTAAGCTATAAGATACTAGTCCGATGTGAAGAAAGGTTTTAGCAATCTCTAAGAGACTCACTAACCTGGGTGGCTCTGATGAATGGTTAAGCTTACGTACCGTTCTTATTTCCATAAGTTAACCTCCTATGTTTATAAGCGTTGTCTTACCACTAAGCTAATAGCCTAATTAACATGGAATGAAACCACATTCTTCCAGGATTAGGTTGCCTTCCACTCCAGTTAATAGGTCAATAAAGGATTTGGCAAATTCTAAATAGCCCGTACTCTTAGCTATTCCAACAGCAAATTCAATAGGTTTACCATGGATAATTTCATTTTTCCCCGGAATTCTACTTTCTACAGAAACAGCAGCCTGATCATAAAAATTGGCATAAGCGGGACTAGAGAGATTAATCTTCGAGGGCAGGATGACATAGGGAAGCCCTAATTGTTCAGCCTGCGAGGAATACAGAAAGGCATAGTCAACCTTTCCCTTAAATAAAGCACCTGCAAGATCTAATGATTTAGGGTAAACAGAGTATGGTATACTAGCGGATTCCATGATTGCGCTCAGACCTGGCTTGTCATAAATTATTTCAGCCAATTGCCAAACCATGAGTGTTCTATAACCGCAGGGATCCAGATGATGGTTGGAGCGAGCAAAGCTCACTTGCGGCTTAAGTAAGATTTCCACCCAATTCTCTTGAGTAATCTGCTGGCTGCCCTTTGATGAGCGATCATAGCCAATAACAATTTGATCAGCAGCAAAAACAAAGTAGTTTTCTACCAGATCGGGTACCAGCAATTCCGCAAATAGTGCCTGGTCAGCTAAAGCAATGATGTCATATTTTTCTCCCGATAATAACCGTTTGGCAGCCTCTCTTGAACCAACTGCATTAGTCTCAAATTTAAGACCTGAGTTTTGTTTTGAAAATTGTTCTAAGCATTTCTCTACAACTTGCTCTAATGCACCTGCATGAATAATTCTAAAGGGTTTAGTTTTATTAGAATCTTTGATGATCTTCACCCCCCTTTCTTTTCGAACAGTGATTCTTCAAACTGGAAATAGGCTCGTAAAAAATTCTCTAACTTTGCTTTGTGTCGAGTTAGATACTTGGCCCATACCTTTAGAGACTCTTCTCCATGAGGAGTCAATTCGTAAAGTCGCCTACCGGGGCCTGACTCGCCGACTTCCCAATGGGATTTAATTAACCCATCTTTATCCATACGCCTTAGGTTTCGGTACACGGTTGCTGTGTCTGCTTCGCCGGTTCTAAAATCAGTTTCATTCAAGCGTTGAATTAATTCATACCCATGAGATGGCTTTTGCCCTAACAGGAGCAGTAGTTCAGCTTGGATAGAACGTTCTATAGGAATAGTCAACTCAAATTTACTTAAGATTTCTGCATTCATATGTTTACACCTCAGCTATTGTCACCATGCACATAGATTTATTATATCTTTATTCTACATCTATAACTATTATCCTCCTCATCAGCCCAGAAATCCTTGGAATTATTACTAAGCCTAGGCGAAGGCGGCAGCCTTAATCGCCAAAAAGGGTTATAACAAACTAGAATAAGTTTGTTATAACCCCTTTTTTTGTAAAGTATTTAACAGATTTTTTTGTCAATAGGATATAGACTTAACTTGTACATTACATCATATAAGGAGGTGGTATGATTGGAAAAAGTGTTTGTCGGCTGTTCAATGCTTGAGAATGAAATTGAACAAGTTATGAAAAAAATGGGCTTACAAAACAAGACAGTTTTTATAGATGCAGCACTGCATGTTAATTTAGATCGCTTAGAAGAGGCTGTCCGTCGAAGACTCGATGAAACTAGCCACATTGGTAAGCCTATTATTCTAGTAGGGAATAAATGTCACCCTGACATGGAATTGATTTCTCAAGAATACGATGGGCAAATTGTATCAAGGTGTAATTGTTTAGATCTCCTTCTTGGAGATAAGATGAAAGAGTTAGATAAGGAAGCCAATATTTTCTATATCACGAGCGGCTGGTTAGAGAAATGGAAAGAGATTTTCATAACCGGGCTAGGTTGGGATGAGATTGATGGCAGGCAAAATTTTGGTTTCTATGACAAAATACTATTGCTTGACTTGGGAACCCCTATTGACGACATGGATATGTTAGAATTCTTTGAATTTACCCAAGTACCTATCGAACTGTACCCAATCTCCTTAGATAATCTAGAACTAGAACTTAAAAAGCTTCTTGATATTGAATCCACCTAAATTCAAACTGCTGTCCTCGTAAAATTTATTACGTCCTAAAGACAGGGGCTGACTCAGTCTTTAGAATAGGCAATTATGGGATACGAAGGAGGTGAAAATAATGTTTGACGCTACTAAAAAAGATACTGCAATTGCTGCTTTAGCAGAACTCTGTCTTAAATGTGGAGATAAACATTCGGATGAATGTTACCTTGCCAAAGCAGTCGCTGCTGCAAAAGCAATTCCGACAGCATAATAAAGAATCATTTTTGATATTACATGCCTATCGCTATTTGAAAGGCTCATAACCAGTTAAGTCTGGGTATGAGCCTTTTTCCAGGTGATCCTTGATAAAGAATATGTCCGGCTATTATCTCTTTGTTTTCTCCACTTGAGTACAGAGCCAACTTTTTATTTCATCCGTAACGAGATTTTTATCTAATTGCCACTGCCAATTTCCATTGACCGTCCCTGGGATATTCATTCTGGCTTTCTCGCCTAATCCCAAAATATCTTGCATTGGTGTAATTACCCACACTGCTTGGCTCAAATAGACTTCCTCTATCAATTTGCGACACGCTTCTCTGTTCCTATCTGCAGGGTCCACACCGCTGCTGAGCAAGGCCCCTCCTTCTGCCACATGATTTTTTTCATACCAACCCAGCAAAGTATTGTTATCATGAGTTCCAGTATAATAGACAAAATTAGTTTCATGCTCCATCGAAATCTTTTCTAGAGGCGTGAACTGAAGGACCTTTATTCCAGGAAAACCAAAAATCTGTTTCAGACAATTGACTTCCGTAGTTATAACTCCTAAATCTTCAACAATTAGTGGGCATTTCTCGAATGTCTCAACCAGGCTTTCAAAAAATCGTTTCCCTGGTCCTTTCATCCAACGCCCCCTTTCTGCTGTTTCTTCTTGGGCATCAACCTCCCAATAGGCTTCAAAACCTCGGAAATGATCCAGACGAAGGTAATCAAACAGTTCTAACCCGAACTGTATTCGCTTTTTCCACCAATCATACTGAGTAACGTGCATAGCATCCCAGTCATAGACAGGATTTCCCCATAACTGGCCTGTCTTACTAAAATAGTCAGGTGGTACACCTACCGTTTTAGCAGGTCTTCCACACTTATCCAGCACAAATAAACTGCGGTTCACCCATACATCACAGCTATCGGCAGCAACAAAATGAGGTATATCGCCAATAAGTTGAACGCCTTTTGATTTGGCGTAAGTTTTTAAATTATCCCATTGAAAGTAAAAGGTATATTGTAAGAATTGGATGAAACCCATTTCTTCTAGCAGTTGCAAAGAATACTTAGACAACCCATCTTTCTCACGAGCAGCAATTCCTGGTTCCCAGTCATACCAGGGAATATCTCCGAAATGAGTCTTTAAGGCCCGGAAGAGAACATAATCATCAAGCCATTCTTTGGTTTTAGATTTAAAGCGCAAATAGTTTTCCAATGAAAGATAGCTGGACTTCTCAGAACCAGATAATCCTGTGGAGATTGACTCCAGTTGAGTCTTAAATTGCCGATAGGCTTCATTGAGTAATTCAAGTTTCAGCTCTTTAAAAGCTAGGGACAAGAGACTTTTTCGAAGGCCTAAACTCTTAATATGTTCGTATTTTTGATGGGTCACTGCAAAACTTAAAAGTCCTTCCCTGACCAAGTGATCGAGACTGATAAACATCGGGTTCCCGGCAAACACTGACTCACTTTGGTAGGGACAATCTCCCACTCCTGCAGGATTCAAAGGCAAAACCTGCCATAAAGATTGCTTGGAGTCCACTAAAAAATCAACAAACTCATATGCTTCATTCCCGAAATCTCCCAGCCCCCAAGAAGAGGGCAAAGAACTAATGTGCAATAAAACTCCGCACGAACGGTGAAGTTGCAAATTGTTAGGCAAGGTAGTTCTATTCAATAAAGCTCGTCCACATAGGGAGTTGATTGGCAAAGCATTTAATATTTCCGGAGCCAGCTTTTCTCCGTTGATTAAGTCAATCACAAAATTGGAATGGGTCAGCTCTGTCTCGAGATTCACTATTTTTATTTCCTCGGAATGACGATTGATGAGGATTATTATTTCTTCCTCGTTCCCTACCCGCCTAAAGCCATAAACATCTGGTTCATAGAAAAACGACCCAAAATCACCTGTCTGTAAAACTTCATATTCAGCGTGCAGGCGTAGGATTCGTCGATACCAATCCAAGATTTCTTGGTCTTCCTTACCCCAGGGATAGGTTCCTCGGTTATAAGGGTCAGGATACCCTTCCAAGCCTGCTTCATCACCATAATAGATACAAGGAACTCCAGGAAAGGTCATTTGCACTAAACTTAAAATTTTAAGCCGTTGCACAGCCAATTTTCGGGCAAAATTAGAAAGTTTGAAGTTCCTCTGCTCCGTAACTGACAAACTTTGTTCTGGCGGAGCAGCTCCTAAAAGAGTCAAGATTCGTGTCGTATCATGACTTCCGATAAGGTTCATGGCTGCATAGAAATTCTCGCGGGGATAATTTTCATACAAACTCATAACTTTTTGATGAAGGAGACAGGAATCACTTTGTCCGAGAATAAATTGCAGAAAGCTGGTGCGGAAAGGATAGTTCATCGTCCCATCCAGTTCATTTCCAAAAAAGTATTCGCGTTGTTTAGCATAGCTTATTTTATTGGAAGCATCTTCCCATACTTCCCCGATCAGAACTGCATTGGAGCAAATACGTTTAATCGCTTGCCGAAGTTCCTGAATAAACTCGTCTGGAAGCTCATCAGCAACATCCAACCGCCACCCAGCAACCCCCATGTTTAGCCACTTATTAATAACACTTTCTTCTGAACCATAAATAAACTGTCGATAAGAAGGGTTCATTTCGTTGACCTCAGGTAGGGAATCGACACCCCACCATGATTGATACTCTTGATGATCTGGTTTAAACTGATACCAATTATAATAGGGAGAGTCAATCGATTGATAAGCCCCTAAGCTTTGATAATTGCCATATTTATTAAAATAGACACTGTCACTCCCGGTATGACTGAAGACACCATCTAGGATAATTGAGATCCCATAGTGTCGGGCTGTGTCGATCAGTTGTTTAAAGACCGCATCATCTCCGTACATGGGATCAATCCGGTGATAATCGGCTGTGTCATACTTATGATTACTCGAGGCTTCAAAAATAGGATTAAAATAGAGTATGCTTATGCCTAATTCTTTAAAGTAGGGCAATTTTTCTAGGACTCCTTGCAGGGTTCCCCCAAAAAAGTCCCAATCAGTCACTCGCCCCAGCTCGTCCTTAATATAGATCGGCGGATCGGACCAATTAGCATGCAAGAGGGCATTTTTTCGTGGATAGATAGTGAATTTGTTTTCGTGCGCGCAATAAAATCGGTCGACAAAGATTTGATACATCGTCCCTTGTTTATACCACTTAGGCACCTCAACGGGCTTAAACACTGTAATTTGATACGAAGGAGGTTCTTGCTCCCAAAGTTGTCCTGTACCGCCCAGTCTTTCCGGGTTATTTCCATACAGATAAGTTTGCTCTCCTAAGCAAATCTCAAAATAGTACCAGATCAGCCCGGGGTTATCAGGTACTTTGTATTCAACCTCGAATAGTCTCTTATCCTCAATAGGTGTAGGCGTTTGATTCATGGATATAGGGATTTCCCGGTCTGTTTCCCAAAGACGAAGAACGCAGGTCTCAATTGGGACTGTCGAAAAAGTCTTTAAACGGAAGGTTATCCGCTGTCCACACATGACAGCACCAAACGGTTCACGGTAAAATAAATCGTGAGAATTATGATACGCATTGAACTCTATCATAATAATGATTCATAGATTTCGATATAAGCATTGGCGGATCTGTCCCAACCGAAATCGCTTGTTAAGGCATTCTGACGTAAATTGTTCCATAGTTGCTCTTCTTGATATAATTTCAAGGCATGCTGTACTGTAAATAGTAATTCATGAGCATTATAATTTAGAAAACTAAATCCGTTTCCAGTGCCATTTAGTTCATTATAGGGCATAACAGTGTCCTTTAAGCCTCCGGTTTCTCGAACAATAGGAATCGTTCCATAGCGCATGGCGATCATCTGAGAAATCCCACAGGGTTCAAAACGGGAGGGCATTAGAAACATGTCCGCTCCTGCATATATTTGATGCGCCAATTCATCTGAAAACTCTAATCTTATCGCCAGCTTCTCAGGATATTTTGAGGCGAAATAGCGTAACATTCTTTCATATTGAATTTCTCCCGTGCCGAGGATAACGATTTGAACATCTAGCTCAAGTATTTCTTCTATAACGTAGGACAAGAGATCCAGACCTTTCTGATCTACGAGTCGCGATACCATCCCAATTATTGCGCTATCACCGAGAACCGGTAGTCCAAAAATACTCTGTAAGTGCTTTTTGTTTTCTGCTTTGGCCAGCGGAAAATTGTTGTATGGCATGACAAGATAGGGGTCCTTATAGGGATCATAGACTTGATAGTCAATACCATTTAAGATACCCATCAAAAATTCGCTTCGCTTTCTTAAAAGCCCATCGAGGTTTTCCCCATAATAAGAATTCTGGATTTCCTGAGCATAAGTCGGACTCACTGTCGTAATTCGATCTGCATATATCAGCGCTGCCTTCATAAAATTAATTGCGCCATGAAATTCTAAGGCATCTTCCCTAAAGTACTCCATCCCGAGCCCGACAATGTCCCCAAGAACTTCCTTCGGGAAAATTCCCTGATATTTAAGGTTGTGAATCGTAAATACTGTTTTTATCGGGTAATAAAGGGGCTCTCGGTTATAAAATTCTTTGAGCATGAGGGGGATTAAAGCAGTATGCCAATCATGACAATGGATGATATCAGGTTTAAACCCCGGTATGTGAATTAAGCTTTCCAGTGCTGCTCGGGAAAAAAACGCAAATCGCTCTGCGTCATCATATTCCCCATAAACTCGTGGTCGCGAAAAGTAATACTCGTTGTCAATAAAATAATAATGAACCCCTTGGTAAACAATTTCATCTAAACCGCAATATTGTTTGCGCCAAGCGACTTGGACATCAAAATGGGCCAGGTGTTTAAACTCTCTGCGAAAATGTTCGGCAATGATGCTATATTTCGGCATAATAACTCGGACATCAACACCCTGTTTATGCAAAAAGGTTGGTAATGAGCCCCCTACTTCCCCCAGACCTCCTGTTTTAACGAAAGGATCTGCTTCAGTAATCATAAAGACAATTTTCATATGCTCCCACCTTTCAAATGTTAGATCACAGTTTTTTTGAGGACAACCAAAGGGTTATGTAAAGTTCCTTTTAAAATATTTTCTCCATTTACTTTTACCGATTTATCGAGAATTGCATAGTCAGTTTGCGCATTGGCATGAATATGACATTTCGGCAGGATTATGCTATTAGTTATTTTACATCCCTGTTCTAGCATCACACCTCGGAAAATAATTGAGTTCACTACTTCCCCTGCAATAGTGCAGCCACTTGCAATCAAAGAATTGGTGACCTTGGCTTGTGAAGTGTATTGAGTGGGTGGATTATCCTTAATTTTTGTATGGATCTGATCTACCCCCAACCATAATCTTCCGCGAACTTCTAAGTCTAATAGCTCCATACTCCGATCAAAGTAATCCTTAACCTTGCGAATCGTTCCAATCAACGAACAAGTTGGACTGCCATAGATTTTAAGGACTTTCAGATTTGTAGATAGTATATCCATTAAGTCAATACACCCTATTGAGCTATACTTTTCAATAATGTCCAACAAAATCGCGCGTCGTATGATTAACATATTTACAAAATAAGATTGAACAAGACTTTTCCTTTGTTGCCCTTTCTTATTATGAATAGTTGATACTTTGTGATCCTTTTCCATTTCCAAAAATATCTCATCTGTCAAATTACTAGAGTTATTCATGTTTTTATAAATCAAGGTTACGTCGGCATGCTTGTCGTTATGAAATTCAAGTGCATTCTTAAAATTTGTATTATATATCTGATTGCCACTACTAATGACAACATTTTCCGCAAAATCTTTGTCCAAGTACTCCATATTATTTTCCAAATCTTTAATACAAAATGTATGATTATTCCCTGTTAAACCATGGAAGACTCCAGGCAAAATAAACAATCCTCCATCTTTACGGTCTAGAAACCAAGCTTTACCAGCTCCCAAGTGATCAAGAAGAGGTCTATAATGGTGTGGGGTTACCAATCCAATGGTCCTTATTCCGGAGTTGACCATGCTAGATAACGCGAAATCAAGAATTCGATATCTTCCTCCGAAGGGGACGGCCGCTATTGGCCTTTCTGATGCAAGCCCTTGCAAGTTATCAGTTTCGCTATTAGCATAAATAATCCCTATAGCGTTTGACATCATCGCTCCCACCTTTCGAAATCTCCCGAGTCATTTAGACATTCTTACCAGCTTCAATAACGGAACCTTCTGTAATTATATGATTATCTTCAACAACTGTAATTCCCTCTTGATCCGAAGCGATATGTCCATCAGCACCGACAAAGCAGTGACGCATAATTTCCGCATTCTCTCCAACAATTGTTTTATGGATTATTGAGCCATCGTGAACCTTTACACAAGGTAATAAAATGGAATCTCTAATTTGCACCTCTTTCCCTACATAAACTCCAGGAGCAATGATTGAATTGCTCACCTTACCATGAATAATACACCCATTACAGACAAGACTGTTCTCAATCTCTGCTGTAGAGCCTACGAAGTGTGGTGGTAAGATATCTTCGTTAGAAAATATCCGAAACTTAGGATCAAAAATATTAAGGAAATGACCTTTTCTCAAGGACTCCATATTTGCTTGATAATAGCTTTCAATAGTACCGACATCTCGCCAATATCCTTGAAACTCGTACGCATAGACTCGTTTCCCTTGTTTAAGTTGCTGGGGGATAATATTTTTACCAAAGTCGTTTTGAGACTTATAATCCTCGGCATCAGCAATTAACGCTTGCTTAAGTGTTGACCAGTTAAAAACATACACTCCCATTGAAGCAAGATTACTCTCTGGCTGAGCAGGTTTTTCTGTAAACTCTGTTATTCGTGCATCCCCATCAACGGTTAGAAGACCGAACCGAGAAGCTTCCTCCCATGGAACTTGAACTGTAGCAATAGTAATTTCTGAATTTTTCTCCTTGTGAAACTTTAACATAAGGGTATAATCCATTTTATAGACATGATCCCCGGAAAGAATAAGCACATATTCAGGATCATAAAAATCAATAAATTCATAATTTTGGTATACGGCATTCGCTGTTCCGTTATACCAACTTCCTTCTTTTTCACCAAGAAAAGGGGGAAGAATATGAACACCACTATAAGGATTATCTAGGTCCCAAGCTGAACCCAAACCGATATAGGAATTAAGTAGAAAGGGCTTATATTGGATAAGAACACCGACCGTGTTAATGTGTGAATTTAAGCAGTTACTCAAGGTAAAGTCAATAATCCGGTACTTGCCACAGAATGAAACTGCGGGTTTGGCCCGTTTTCGAGTCAGACCACCTAATCTGCTTCCTTGTCCACCTGCTAAGAGCATCGCTACACATTCTTGCTTTCTCATACATATTTCCCCTCCTCTAAGTTATAAAATTGTTTTCATACTGACCCAACCTCTCAATAATTAATTAGGTGTAATGTTATTAACAGTGCGGTATCTTATTTTCCATATTTTGTCTGCATATTCTCGAATTGTTCTATCGCTTGAGAAGATTCCAGACTCCGCAATGTTAACTAAGGATATTCGATTCCAATCCTTCTGATTCATATGAAGTGTTTGGAGCTTTTGGTGCATTTCAATATAAGAAGTGAAATCCTTTAAGACAAAGTATTCATCGTTATAAATCATCAATGAATCGTACAACACCCTGAATTCTTCACCCATATTATCAAAAAATCCACTACTTAATTGGTCAACACACGTGCGGATATCGCAGTTGGCATGGTATTCATCCCAGGGTTTATATCCCCCATAACGAGTGTAGTTCAATACCTGTTCGGCTGTAAGTCCAAAGATGAAGATATTATCCTCGCCCACCGCCTCTTTAATTTCAACATTGGCACCGTCCAAGGTTCCTAAGGTAATGGCACCATTCATCATGAATTTCATATTTCCAGTACCCGAGGCCTCTTTACTAGCAGTGGATATTTGTTCACTAATATCTGCGGCAGGATAGATTAATTCGCCCTGAGTCACA
This sequence comes from Desulfosporosinus sp. OT, assembly GCF_000224515.1. Lineage (GTDB taxonomy): Bacteria > Bacillota > Desulfitobacteriia > Desulfitobacteriales > Desulfitobacteriaceae > Desulfosporosinus. Next base: position 23,594 of record NZ_AGAF01000071.1, read on the forward strand.
TTAAAATTCTCTAAAAATACAACCTTTAGTTTTTGTTTAACTTGTGGATCATGCTCAATCTTCTGACTCAGAGCATTAATAAGCTTAATCACAGTTTTTGCATAATGGTAGCCCGGCGCTGCTTTTCCACCAAATATGAAGGTATAGGAGTCTGTCAAAGAATCCGGGTCGTTTAGAGCCTTGTTGTACATGTGCATAATCTTCAGCACATTAAGCAATTGTCTTTTATAGGCATGTATGCGCTTCACCTGAACGTCGAAAATTGATAAAGGGTCTAGGATAAGCCCCTGTTTTGTCTTAACACTTTCGGCTAAGCGGCATTTGTTTTCGTATTTAACTTTCGCGATCTGTTCCAAAAAGTTACTATCGTCCTTTAATCCATGAAGTTTCTTCAGTTCACAAGCATCTTCCTTCCAGTTGGAACCGATCGCCTCGGTTATTAGATGAGACAATTTTGGATTCGCTGCCAACAGAAATCTCCGATGACTAACACCATTTGTTTTATTATTAAATTTATAACCAAAAATGCGATAATAGTCTTTAAAGACTTCTTTCTTCAGAATTTGGGTGTGTAATTTGGCGACACCGTTTACTGATGAGCTCCCGATCACAGCTAGATTCGCCATCCGGACGTACCCATCTCTGAGAATCTGAGTGTTTTGGATAACCACTTCATCGTCTAGAAAGCGTCGCGTTAAGTCTTTCACAAATCTTCGATCTATTTCCTCAATGATCATATAGATCCTAGGCAAAAGGTTTTTAAACAGGTCAATGGGCCATTTTTCCATTGCTTCGGGCATAATCGTATGATTAGTAAATGACAGGGTGTTGACGGTGATATTCCAAGCCTCATCCCAGTCCATCTCTTCTTCATCAATCAAGATACGCATCAACTCAGGGATACACAACACTGGATGAGTATCATTAATATGGACAGAAACCCGGCGCGAAAAGTTTTGCAATGAACCGCAATTGTTCTTCTTTTTATAACTTCGCACGATTGATCCTAACCCAGCGGCTACAAAAAAGTATTCTTGTTTAAGCCTTAACTCTCTTCCCGCCCGACTACTATCATCTGGATACAGAATATATGAAATAGCCTCAACCTCAGATTTAAAGTTTGTAGCTTGTTTAAACTCCCCGCGATTGAAACAGCTCAAGTCAAGTTCTCCACATAACGCTTCTGCACTCCACAAGCGTAAGTTATTAATATAAAAAGGATTATCATAGCTCATAATCGGGACATCATAAGGTACAGCGAGAACCGGTTCATAATTTTCGTGATAAAACCTCATTCGCTCATTTTCAAGCTCAATGCGTACGTTTCCTTTGAATTTCACAATAATCGATTTATTAGGCTTACGAAGTTCCCAAGGGTAACCATTTTTAAGCCAGTTATCGGCTACCTCAACCTGATTTCCTCCAACAATCTTTTGTTCAAACAAACCATACTTATAGCGAATCCCATTTCCGTGTCCCTCGATCCCTAAGAACGCCATTGAGTCAAGGAAACAGGCAGCCAATCGCCCCAAACCCCCGTTGCCCAGCCCTGGATCGGCTTCTTGTTCTAACAGATCATCAAGATTGATATTCAACTCGGCCAAACCTTCTCTTACAAGATCCTCAATTTTGAAATTAACCAAATAGTTGAGAAGGAGTCTGCCAATGAGAAATTCCATCGAAAAATAATAGATTTGTTTGCCTTGGGACATAGAATTTTTATAGATAGCCCGATTAAAACTCATCTTCTCTTTGAGCAATACAACCAATGCACTAAATTTGTCCCAAGGGCTTGCTTCATCTTGAGTGATCCCCTCCCCTTCCATCAACTTCATCAAATAGGCCCGCTTAAAGCTTTCTTTATCTGTAAACATACTGTTGGTTCCTCCAATACTTTACTGTTTAACTTGGGTTTCAAGATGATCATTGCTAAAGGAGCAACGTTAATTGTTACAGAAGACTTATGTCCATGCCATGGGATTTTTTCGCTCAAGAGCAACAAGTGATTGACTTGATCGTTACCCCCATAAATTTCCTGCTCGGAATTAAATATTTCTTGATAAATTCCCTCGTAGGGAACGCCCATGCGAAACTTCTCGTAACTAATGGGTTGAAAATTGATTAAGATGATCAGAAAATTGGTAGCTTTACGAGCCTTTCGACAGAATATTAAGATACTCTGTTGCTTGTTATTGACATCGATCCATTCAAAACCCGACCAATCATCGTCGTTTTCCCACAGAGCAGTTTCTCGTTGGTATAGCTGATTCATCGAGCTCACGAAACTCTGATACTTTTTATGCATCTCATACTCTAAGATAAACCAATCCAATTCAGCATCATAACGCCATTCAATAAACTGGGCAAACTCCCCACCCATAAACATTAATTTTTTACCTGGATGACACATCCAGTATCCATATAAACTTCTTAAACCCGCAAATTTTTGTCTGTAATCGCCCGGCATTCTATCTAATAATGACTTTTTGCCATGAACAACCTCATCATGAGAAAGAGGAAGAACAAAATTCTCGGAAAAAGCATAAGTCAAGGAGAAAGTCAATAAGTGGTGATTGTCTTTACGCAAGGGAAAATCAAGACTCATATAACGTAAAGTATCGTTCATCCAACCCATATTCCATTTAAAATTATAGCCAAGTCCATCCACGTAAGGAGGATAAGTAACGAGTGGCCAGTCGGTCGATTCTTCAGCGATCATCAAGCTCCCAGGGAAATATCGAAAAATTACTTCATTTAATTTTTGCATAAAAGCTATAGACTGAAGGTTCTCTCTCCCCCCATAAATGTTGCGTTTTTTTGAAGGAGTATTTTTTTCATAATCAAAAAAAAGCATACTGCTTACCCCATCAACTCGCAGCCCATCGACGTGATATTTGTCAAACCAGAACATCGCGTTGGAGATGAGATAGCTCCAAACTTCAGTTTTCGCAAAGTTAAAGTTATAGGTTCCCCATTGTTCGTTTTCATCGTATTCATAAACTGCCGTACCATTGAATTGACCTAAACCATGAGCATCTTTACAAAAATGACCTGGTACCCAGTCTAAAATAACCCCTATCCCAGCTTGATGACACTGATTCACAAAATACATGAAATCGTGAGGGCTACCGAATCTGCTCGTACATGAGTAATATCCGGTCACTTGATATCCCCACGAACCATCAAAGGGATGTTCCATAATAGGCATTAATTCAAGATGGGTATAGCCCATTTTACGCACATAGTCTACCAACTCTACAGCCAGAGTTCGCCAAGTATAATAGGTTCCGTCCTCTTTTCTTTTCCATGAACCTAAATGAACTTCATAGATCAAAAGAGGCATCTCGGTTACCTTATCCCCTTTTTTTTGTTCTATCCAAGATTGATCCTGCCAATTAAAACCCTCGAGCGAATAAACAATCGAGGCGGTTGCAGGCCTCAACTCTGAGAAAAAAGCATAGGGATCGGATTTCAAAAAAACTTGTTTGTTCTTCGTATGGATTTCATATTTGTATAACTGCCCAAGGAGGACTTTCGGCACAAATAAGGTCCACACCCCGCTATTTCCTATTTCCACCATCGAGCTATTTACAGAACACCAATTATTAAACTCTCCTACCAGGCAAACCTTCAGCGCTTCAGGCACCCAAACTGCAAAATGCGTCCCATAAACACCTGCACATTCAATGATATGCGCGCCGAGTTTAAAATAGCTGTGGAACATTTCTCCACGGTTAAAAAGATATAGTTCATCTTGATCAAGAAAGCACTTCTTGTCCATTACATCATCACTACCTCTTACTCTGTTCCAATTGCTATATCAAAGTAACTATTCTCTTCGACAATTGCATTTCCTTCCAGCTTATGTAAATAATTTGCTGACAAGTTTCGCACGTCTGAGGAAATTTACCCTCAGTCAGAAGCGGGGGAAACGAAAGTGCCTGTTGATTGGAGAAGGCCAGCTAATTAATTGTTCTGTTTCGCTGGCCGTAGGTCCAGCATTATGGAGAATATACGGTACACCGTCTGGGCGACGTTTGTCGGAGACAATCGCTATATGTTCATAAGGCTGCTCAAAGGTAACGATATCTCCAGCCTGCCAAAATTGAAGATTTTTTTCATCCCCTGGTTTTATCTCTAAGGTTAGTTCCTGGGCATGGCGGTGAAAGAAGACGAGGAGATTAGCAACTCTTCGGAAGTCAATATTCGAGTCTGGGTTTCCCTCTACACGTGGGTAATTTGCCAAGTTGTTTCGTATATCCTTATCTACTAAAGTCCTTAAGTCATAGCCCGCATCTCGCAAAGCTCTTCCAACGACATCTGTACATACCCCTTCAGTTTCTGGTGGATAACCTCCTTGGTAATAAGCACTGCGATACTGGGGTTTCCGTCGAATTTCTGCTTTGGCACCGGCCAGGATATCTCTTAAATCGTCCAAGCCATCACCGTCCTTATCGACGGGACAAGAGATGGGTAAAATCTTTATGGACGGACCAGGAAGAAAATCAACATAAGACCAATATCTCGAGAACCCTATCACAGTCGAGATAATAATGAGGAGAGCTATAAAGGCTATGACAACAACGTTAGTTGTTCCCTTTTTCATAGGTTTTCACCACCCAGATGAGACTATTAAAATTATTTCTTAGTAATGTAACATTCAAATCCTTTCATACGTATTAAGGTGTAGAGATCGACAAACAGCAGCTAGCATTTGATTCCAAGAGGCTGAAAAACGATCAAAAGGGAGGAAAAATATGTCTAAAAACTTGTATCGATCCAGTCAGAATAAACAACTCGGTGGGGTGTGCGGAGGTTTGGCCGAGTACTTAGAAATTGACCCCAGCCTCGTCCGGATTGCTGGAATTCTGCTTCTCTTTGTAGCAGGAACTGGATTTTTAGCTTATCTTGTTGCTTGGCTTGTCATTCCTTTGGATACTAAGAACTGACAATAGTATATATAGGGCTGTTCTAAAATACTCATGCTTTCTAGTGTTCAACCCACATATAGAAGAGGGTCATCATTAGTCCCTAATAATGAAATAAAGTGCAAAAGCTTCTGTCTTACTTAAAAGCTTTGCACTTTATTTTTATAGCTGGATATCTCTTTAACGTTCTGTTAAACGTTTGATCGTCATCTGCTTTTGTAGCTTATTACACGTTCATTTCTATTTTACAATGAGTACAGAACATTTTGCCTTGTGAAGGACGTGTTGACTGACACTACCTAACAAGGAACCAGCAATCGCCCCGTAACCATGAGTCCCCATGACGATCAAGTCAATGTTCTCATTTTCAGCTTCGCTTATGATAACGTCCGCTGGTTTTTTCCCTTGCATTTGTTTCTTAACCAAGGTGACATCACTAATATCAATTCCCTTAAGTGTGGCTGCTAAGGCATGTTCACCTTCTTGTTCAATTAGTTCCGGCGCAATTATATAGCTATTAACACTAGAGTCATACACTATCGGTAGGTGCGTAACGAACAGAAGCTCAACTTCCGCGTTAAATTTCCGAGCAAGCTCCAATGCAGTTGTTAATGCTCGTCGTGAATACTCTGAAGCATCAGTTGCCACCAATATTTTGTTCAATATAAACTCCTCCTCATATTTCATCATTTCTGACCTATTCGACGTAATTAAGTTAATATCCTTCTTGATCAAACAATTATAATAAATTAATTGTAATAATATTTACAGAAACAGATAACTCACGCACTTATGTTCTTAATTTTGGATTTGCTTGGGCTTTGACTAACAGTTTTGGTTTAAACTTATAGTTCCCTGCTGCATCATAAACATTTTAAAATAAAGTCCTTCTTTAAGTAAAAGGTCTGAATGAGTACCTCGTTCCACAATCTTCCCTCGGTAAAGAACCAAGATGAGATCGGCATCCTGAATTGTCGAAAGTCGATGAGCAATGGCAATCGTTGTTCGGCCTTTGCGCATTTTGGCGAGTGCCGTTTGAATTGCTTCTTCTGTCTCCGTATCCACACTGGCTGTTGCTTCATCCAAAACGAGTATTTTTGGGTTACCTGCGATTGTTCGAGCAAAACAAATGAGTTGACGCTGTCCGCTCGATAAAGTTGCCCCCCGTTCTCCAATCGGTTCTTTGAATCCCTGCGGAAGCTTGCCAATGAATTCATCCGCCTGGACAAATGAAGCCGCTTCGCTTATCTCTTGTACATTGACGGTAGGTCTGGAAAGTGCAATATTTTTGGCAATATCTCCCACGAACAAAAATGGGTCCTGGGATACAAGCCCAACGTTTGTGCGTAGTTCATCATTGGAGAACTCGGACAAAGATACTCCGTCAATGAGGATTTCACCGCGCGTAACAGGATAAAAACGCATAAGGAGATTTGCAACCGTACTTTTGCCACTTCCCGTATGTCCAACCAAAGCTACGGTCTGCCCAGGGTAGGCAGTGAATGAGATGTTTTGCAAGACATCTGTCGGACCGTCCGAGGAACCGTCATAAGAAAAACTAACGTTCTTAAATTCAATCAGACCGTTTTGAATCGCGGGAGGCCCGGCAGTGTTTACTTCACCAGTCACGCGATCATCATCCAAAAGCTCAAAGACCCGTTCGGCAGCAACAAAAGACTGTTGAAACTGTGACAAGCGTTGCATCATCGTGTTGACCGGTTCAAAAAAGCGATCCAAATAGTTGATAAAGGCATAGAGTACCCCGATTTCTATCGGCCCCTTTAACGATTGGAATCCAAAGAAATTCAATACAAGGATGAGAGCAAAGGTGTAAATTAAATCAACCGCCGGACGAACAAAAAGGCTCTCTAAGCGGATGTTCGTAATGGCTGCCTGATAATAGGCATTGTTAATGGTCGCAAACTCTTCTCTGAAGCGCTTCTCCTGGCGCATTGCCTGTACAATACTCATCCCTTGAATGGATTCGTTCAGTTTGGCATTGAGGCGACTTAATTCCTGACGCATGGTACGATATACTTGCGTACTAACTCTTCGATACGCATACATCAGGCCAAGAATGGCTGGAATTAACACAAGGCAAAAGGCAGCCAACCGAATATCTAAACTGAACATGGCAATAAAAATGCCAATTAGAAAGACAAAATTTTGGACAAGTGCCACCAGAACTCCGACAAACAATTCTTTGATTGCTTCGGTGTCATTTGTAATGCGAGATACTAAAGCGCCGGTCGGGGTTTTGTCGAAAACTTCAAGCCTGAGGTGCTGAACATGGCTAAAGACATCGACTCGTAACTGCTGAATCACTTTTAAGGCAATCTGATTGAACCTTACTAACTGACGGTAATGCAGTCCCACAGAAAGAAAATGAAGTCCTAAATACCCTCCCCCTAGGAGTATTAAAGCCTGCCGGTCAAATGAACGCGGTACTAAATGGCGATCGAGAAAGATTTTAACTAGGATTGGGCCGACAACATCGGCAAAGGTAGCTAGTAATAAGACGACAGAAGCAACCTTTAACGCTTTGTAGTGGGGGGTGAGATATCTGAGTAAACGCCTAATCACCACCTCACGATCCCCCTTCTTCAATCAGTGATTCTAACTGCTGACTTCGATAAGTGGCAGCATACCATCCATCAAAAGCCATTAGTTCAGGATGCGAGCCACGCTCAGCAATCTTTCCATTTTGCAGGACTATGATCAAATCTGCATGTTCAATAGCACTTAAACGATGAGAGGAAATCAGGGTTGTCTTTTGAGATCTCTTCGCTTTTAATCCCTGTAAAATCGCCTTTTCTGTTTTAGCATCTACAGCTGACAAAGAATCATCCAAAATTAGAATTTCCGGTTCAAGCAAAAGCGCTCGCGCAATGGATATCCGCTGTTTTTGCCCACCTGAAAGGGTTACCCCTCGATCTCCGACTAACGTACTGTATTGTTCATCAAAACGCAGGATATCTTTGTCAATGGCCGCAATCTCAGCGACAGCTTGGATTTCCTCCTGGATTGCGCTAGGTTTTCCGAAGGCGATGTTCTCCGCGATCGACGCTGAGAACAGGAAATGATCCTGAGGAACATAGCCGATTGCTGTACGCAACGCTTTGAGCGTTACGTCATATATTGAGGACTTACCAATTCGAAGATCCCCCTTAGACAGATCAAATTCCCGAATGAGCAGGCGGAAAAGCGTCGTCTTGCCACTCCCTGTTTTCCCCACGACTCCTAAGGTTTGTCCTTGGGGAACGAAAATATCGATTTCTTCAAGAACTGGCAGACGAGCCCCAGGATAAGTAAACGATGCTCGCTGATACGTAAGAGGGCCGCTGTGAAGCTGATCAGTGACCCCTTCCCGTTCAAAGATTTGGTAGTTTATTTTCAGCAGTGATTCCACTCGATCATAGGACGCCCGCCCACGTTCGAGGATGTTAAAGAGCCAGCCAAAGGCCAGCATCGGCCAAATGAACTGTCCCAGATAAATTGTGAACTGAGTTAGCTGGCCAAAAGTCAATTGTCCATCGACCACATCTCTCGCTCCGAAAACAATGGCTAGGAAAAAGGAAATCCCGATAATTAGTTGGATCGTTGGGTCAAAGAGTGCATCCACTTTGGCAACCGCTATATTCTTCTCTACTACATCAGCAGATAACATCCGAAAGGCTTCTTTCTCCGCTTCTTCCTCCCCGAAAGTTTTAATCACTCTGACTCCAGAGATGTTTTCCAGCACTTTGTCATTGAGATCAGAAAAAGCTGCCTGTGCTTTATGGAACCTCTTATGTAGGAGGGTGCCGTAATAGCTGGTCGACCAGGCCATCAGCGGCATAGGTAGTAAGGTGATGAGCGTGAGTTTCCAACTGATAAAAAAGGCCATGGAGAAAACAACCAAACCTCCTGTTGTCAGAGAATCGATAAAAGTCAAAACCCCCAAGCCGGCCGTCATTTCTATTGCTTGGATATCGTTCGTGGCATGTGCCATTAAGTCTCCAGTGCGGTGTTCTTGATAAAACTGCGGCGACAAGAAAGTAAAATGACTAAAAAGCTGCTTTCTAAGTAACCTCGCCAGTCGGGCCGACGCTCCGAAAATCATTAATCGCCAAACATACCGTAATCCGTAGACTAGGAACCCTGCAAATAAAAGGAGCAAACTCCACTTGAGCAAAATTCCTTGGGACAAATTCTCTTTGCTAATTCCGTCCACGATGACCCGAACAGCATAGGGCGGAAATAGATTAATGAGTGCTACAAAAACTAAAACTAAAATCCCCATACCGTAGCTTTTCTTCTCTAACTTAAAAAACCACATTAAATCTTTAAAAAGAAGCATAAAATCTCCTCTCAAATCAAAAGCCATTAGAAACACCTAAATCTTACTTACTGTAATGACATTCTAAGAAAGTATATCATAGGACTACAGATTTAATGTAGAAAAAACTGGAGAAAACACAAGCAATAAGTAGCGCCCCCAGCTAAGCTGAGGGCGCTACTACTTAAAGTAAGTATAACAGAATTTAAATTTCATTTTATCATATTTTTCCTGGTAGCACAGGACTCAGGGGGAGACACAGCATTTCTCATCTTACAATCCTCACAGACTTGTAAACCATGATCTTCATACAAGTCCTTTTCGGAAACTTCAACTCCACACTTTCTGCATTTAGCCATTACTTACCCCTCTCTCAAGTTTAGCTTAGTAAATAAGACTTACTTAACACAACTAAAAATTTGCTGGTTTATTCGACGTGGACAGATACGCCAGTCATTGCGTTTCCCTATTGGGTCTGGACTTTCCTTGATAGAACATATTTGTTTTGTTATACTGATGCGGAGTTATTATTCCCTTTTTGGGTGCTGTTTATATAACCCAAAGAAGTTAGATCTCAAAAAAGGAGCTATCACGTATGAAGAAGAAACTACGTCTCATATTGATTTGGTCATTAATTTCACTTCTCCTGCAATTGGGAGTTTACTCTCTTTTGAATAACCAAGTTCAAAAAGTTCTGGCTCCGCCTGCGCCTTCAAGACCGATAACCCGCCAGCTTAAAGCCACAATTCCGGGTGCTGATCTTACTAATATCCAGATTTCCTACGCTAAGGATTACTTAGCTTACTCAGAAAATGGCACACTTAAAGTCTTTAACCTTAAAAAACAAACCATCGTTTTTGAGAAAGAACCCCCCACTACGAATGATGAAACATTAGGAGTGCTCACGTACCAGTGGTTGCCGGATAGAAATACTTTACTCTATTTCTATGCTCAAAAGAATCCCAATCCCATAACATATGTTACCGTGTACCCTCCCAAAACGGAGTCACAGACTATTCAGCCACCTGTGGAACCGAAGACTGAAGACCCCAATCAGAAAACAGTTAACGAAGTTCCTAAGGTCGTGACCAAAGAGGTTCCGGTACAGCCTCGGATTGAAAAGCGGTATGGAAATCCTCAAATCACAGAGCTATATACGCTTGAACTTCCAGATAGTGACGAAGACACCGCTCCAGATGATCGGTTTAATCAAACGATTGATCAATTTCCAGCTGGTGGAGAAATTGAAGAATGGGTTGTTTCAACCACGACCAATCTTATGTTCCTTACTATTAAAAACGGATCGACAGAACAACTAATGGAAATAGACGTCATGAAGAATGTACGAACTCTAAACAAATCGGGAGAGACGATCGATAATATGGCTGCTTCAGATCGGTATGGAACACTTTATCTGGACAGTAATGTAGGGACTACTGAACAAGTTATTGCTTTAAATGGTTCAAAACGCCAAATTATTTCTAAAAACGTGAACGATAGAATTCTAGGAATTAGGGATGGAAAAGTTTATATTGGTGAAGTTGAAAATGATATGCTCATTGAAATTAAAACAACGACTGACCTGAGTGAAGTAAAAAGTAACCCTTCTCTAAAAACTGAATGGGAAGGCTCGATTCCCTTTAACAAGAACTTACGAACGCTGATCGGTGCTGAAGGCCAAATGGTTGTCTATGATCATCAAACTGCCTATATCATCACTGCAGGTCAACTTAAAGAGGTAAAATTACACGGTGATGAGAACTACGTTTCTGTCGATGGAGCTGAGCTGATCCAACTAACCCGAGATGGAACATCTACCCTTGCAGAATTGCAACCACTCGAGCCCTAAGAGTTAGAATCCAATGGATGCTTATTTCTAGACCGTTCAATCCTAAATTAAAAGAAGGAAGCGCTTTGTCTTGACTGACTTAAGCGTTTCCTTCTTAATTTTGTATGTAAATCTAATTCTTTCTTATATTAGATTAAACGGCAGGATCTCACCTTCCAAGGCTTTCATAATGTTGTTTTGAGTGACTGATTGATGTGATACATGCCATAAAACTTTCCTATTGCTTAAGAGAAGTACTTGTGGTGATTGATGTTTAACCTCTAAATCATTAGCCACTTGGTTGCTCACCGCTCTCGACTCGATCACTTTAATCATGACCACCAGAACGTCGTCCGTATTTTCCTTCATAAAAGTCCGTACCTCCTGCCAAGCACGTTCACTGATAGGACAAGTTGTACTATGTTTGAAAAGTATGATCTTGCGTTGGCAAGACTCATCTAGAATTTCTCCAAATTCTCGAGAAGAAGTAATTTCTTTAAATTCCGCCATTATTTTGCCACTCCTTTTTTAGTTTAAGCCATTATATCAAAAACGTCCAGGATATCAAAGGTAAGATGTCCACCTCAAAAATATACAAGAGAACGTGTGACAATGCTACCTCGACTTGGTACAATATATCTTAAACGTTGTTCAATTGCTTGTAATTAAATAGGTTAAGGGGGGAATAGCATGTTTGTCGGGGCACGAATATTAAAAACGGGAATTGCTGTTACATTAGCGATGTATTTATGCAAACTTTTTCAAATTGAACCGGCAGTTTTCGCCGCCATTTCTGTCGTGGTCAATATGCAGCCTTCCGTTCGCAAAGCACTCCATAATGCGTGGGAGCAAGTCTGGGTACATTTACTTAGCATCACTTTGGCTATTCTTCTAGGCCTCACGCTTGGTACTAATCCCGTGGTCACTGGTGTAGCGGTCATTATTATCATTCTTTTGTGTAATCGACTTGGATGGTCTGGGGGAATTACGATAGGCGTAGTGTCGATTGTTTTTGTACTTGATTCACCAGCCAATGAATTTCTACCCCACGCTGCGAGTCGTTCGATAGCGGTTTTCCTCGGTCTCGCGGTAGCTCTGGTTGTTAACCATATTCTATTACCGCCAGAACACAAGAAAAAATTGTTCGCTGAATTGGAACGACTCTTCCGTGATGCCTCTACGTATTTCTTAGACAGTTTGATTACGTTTATCTCGTCTGCTTCTTTGGTATCTTTCATTGCCGAAGCTCCCGTGGAGCTATTACAGCGACTTGAGGATGCAATGGATCTTTACGAACATGCTCGCGGAGAATTGACAGGGCAAGACAATGCTTTACTAGTTGAACGCGTCCTCGAAATATGCCGAGGTTTCATTGAACGAGGTCAAACTATTGGAGAAATGACAGCTCAGCGCGTGCAACGGCGCAATGCGTCAGATTCTCCGCTGCCCAAAGATGGGCCGAGTACAGAATACCAAAGGATACTTAATTTGTTGTTAGAAGGAGAACGGAAGTTAGGACTCTGGGCCCGTAAAGTAAGCATTGGGCTAACCCAACCCCATGCAGCAGAAAAAGCTGGAGAAGACACCGAATATTGGGCTGAATTCGATCAGGTTATGGATACTTGGCAACGTACTGTAAGTGGCATCTTTTATCTGAGGGCCATGATGGAAATTGCTGTAGTCGCCACCGAAATGCGCTGGGCCGCACGGCGGATGAAAGCGTTTTATGATCTGGGATCGTTTAATAAGAGTTAAGAAAGTTGATAATATGAGTATCTTCGATCTATAAATACTGGAATTTTCTCACGAACCTCATTTATAGCATCAGTATTTAGCTCTATTTGGAAGATCTCCTCTGCTTCCTCTGCCTCCTGCATTATCTCTCCCCAAGGGCTAATAACACTGGAATGCCCACAAAACTTAACACCGTTGCCCAGACCTACTCCATTACAACTAATAACAAAAATCTGATTTTCAATTGCCCTGGCTTTTTGTAGAATTCGCCAATGCTCTAATCTCGGATGAGGCCACTCAGCAGGTACAAACAAAATCTCCGCTCCATCGAGAGCTAGCCGCCGGACGAGTTCGGGGAACCTTAGATCATAACAGATAATAACTCCACAAATATGCCCTTCTATCTCGAAAGTTACAACCTTATTACCCTCAGTATAGAATCTATTTTCTTCGCCTGGTGAAAACAAATGAATCTTCTGGTAGCTGGCTATTTCAAGCCCATTTCGATTAAAAACCTTAGCACTATTAACAAGTTGCCCATTATTAACTTCAGAGATTGACCCTCCAACCAAGTAGATTTCAAGTTCCCTTGCTAAGTCACTCATTTTTTCAACAGCTCTTTTTCCCCAAACGACGGCTTGTTCAGAAATATTTATAGGAAAGTACCCAGTATTCCATGTTTCAGGTAATACAATGACATCAGGTTTATTTAGAGCTGCTTCCCGAACTAGTTTTTCTACTTTTCTCAAGTTTTCGTCCGGTTCCCCAAGGGCTACAGCCAGCTGAATAACGGCTACCTTTAATGTACTTAAACTCAATTTAACCATTTCCCCTTCTCTATCTGCACATTTACGAATATACTCAAAGAGCCTGCAACGTTATAACTGTTGCAGGCTCTTTAGTTATATGACTTCAGAATTCTCACTATAAAATCAATGATTTTAAAAATTAAAAGTTGTCACGTAACGGAATCATTCTAAATAATTAATCTTATTCATTATACCATGTTGAAACACCAGTATCCAAGTCATACTTGGCTCCTAATATCTTCGATTCTTTAGTATCTACTGCGTGTTTTATAATCGGGCTTTTTAGGATGTCTTGTATTGCGTTTTGAACGTTAAAGTCAACACTCTTTTCGATCAGATCATTACCAGTTACACCACTAGTTTTGGCCTCATCAATAGCTGGTTTAATTTTCTCGACAATTGAACCAATACTACCAGGTATTTCCCCACCTTGCACAGCTGCCGTGACGGCTCCGCAACCTTCATGCCCAAGAACGACAATTAGTGGTGTTTTCAAGTGTTCGACGGCATACTCTACGCTTCCCAATTCCACTGGAGTAACGACATTACCAGCTACTCGTATTACAAATAAATCTCCGAGTGCTTCGTCGTAGAGCACCTCGGGAGGAACTCTCGAGTCTGAACAGCTTACGATTACCGCAAAGGGGTGTTGTCCATTTTTCTCCAAATCCATTCGTCTTGTAGCACTGAGGTCTTTGTTTAAGGTCTTACCGGAGGTAAAGCGCGCGTTTCCATCATCAAGTAGCTTTTTCGCTACATCTGAGGATGTGATTACTTCGGTCCTTTTGTAGACAGGAGTGTCCACAGTTGACGATTGTGGAGTGGAAGACGTGGGTACGGATTTAGTTCCGCAGCCACCAAGCATAAGTACGAGGCTGAGCGATGCAACGCCGATGAAGGTAATTACTTTTTTCATAACATTCCTCCTAATTTATTTGCTCTAATATATCAAATATTTACCAACTAATATATTACCATAATTACACGTAAATATATTAGAATATTTTGTAATATTATGAATAATTGATTATGTTAATAGTTTAATCCTTAAGAATAAGGTACTTATTACAATTTCGTTGAAAGCACCTAATCTTTAGTCACCCGGATTATGGCAACGCAGTTAAGGTTACTATTCTTGAAGATGATCTTAAGGGAAAGATATGGGCCAAGTTCGGCATCGGCAAATTTATTTAGTTTTGCATTAATAAAAGGATTAAGCGTAGTGCTTAATCCCTCTGGCCTCATTATTTGAGTTTCTTTATCGCAGTTTCTCCAAATTTTCCTGTGACCACTTTTTCATAAGGAGCTATCTTATTCAACTCTCCCGCATCTTGAATAATTTGTTGCAGGAGATAGAAATCTTTTTCTTGGAGAACAGGGTCTATTTTCCAGCTATCCTGTTCTTTATAACGTTTGACCGCGCTCACCAGAATTTCATCGTTTTCCTCAGGGAATTGAGGCTTGATCGCCTTGGCAATTTCCTCAGGAGTATGACTTGCCACCCAACGCTGCCCTTTGTAGATTGCATCTGTGAACTTCTGAATGAGGTCTGGATTTTTCTCGATAGTGCTTTTCTTCGTAAAATATGCTGTATAAGGAACTTCACCGCTCTCCTTACCTAGAGAAGCAACGATATACGCTTTACTCTCCTTCTGCATACTCGAGGCCGTAGGTTCAAAGATAATAACATAATCCCCTTGCCCCCCCATAAAGGCACCGGGCATGGCAGCATATTGCATCGTTGTATCGATGAAAACATCTTTTCCAGTGGTAAGACCATTTTTACCTAATACATACTGAAGGACTATGGCTGGCATTCCACCCTTTCGTCCACCAATAATACTTTTTCCCTTAAGATCGCTCCATTTAAAGTTGGGTTCAGGATTCCTACCCATTAGAAACGTGCCATCCCCGTTGGTAAGCTGAGCAAAGACAACACTATTGTCTTCTTTGCCTTCGTTATAAACATAGACACTCGCTTCAGGTCCCGCAAAACCAATGTCAACCTGACCTGATAAAACTGCGGTCATGACCTTGTCTGCGCCTTGACCATTCGAGAGCTCAATATCAAGACCCTCTTCAGTAAAAAACCCTTGTGTCATAGCCACATATTGAGGTGCATAGAAAATTGAGTGTGTGACTTCTGACAGTTTAATCTTAGTGAGCTCAGTTTGATTACTACAGCCCGATAGAACTAGAGTCATCCCCAGGAGCAGCACGCTAAGTACCAGTAAAAACTTTTTTTTCATAATAAAGATCCTCCTCGTATTTGAGATTTATGTGTTTTCTAACTTCAGCGGGGTTTAGATGGGGCTTAAAGTTTATTTTTCACAAGCAATTTTTCAAGTAAGACCACCCCCTGATACATCAAAGTTGCAGCAATACCCAAAATGATGACGCTAGTCATAACCAGGTCCAATTTAAAAACTTGCCCCCCATACACGATGAGATAACCTAACCCCGCTTTAGATACTAAAAACTCTCCCACGATGACCCCAACCCAAGACAACCCGACATTAATCTTAAGGGCATTGATAATGGTAGGAAACGATGCCGGAAGCAACACTTTTGTTAGGATCTGAGATTTTGTGCCACCAAAGGTCTGGATGAGTTTTATCTTATCTCCATCGATAGCTAAGAAGCCATTTAAGACCTCCAAAACCGTGACAATGAGAGAAATTGCTAAGGTCATGACAATAATTGCAGCAGGACCTGCCCCGATCCAAACTATAAACACCGGTCCGAGTGCAATTTTAGGCAAACTGTTGATAACCACTAAGTAAGGTTCTAAAATTTTGCACAAGAATTCTGACCACCATAAGCAAATAGCAATTATCGTTCCCAAAAGTGTCCCTAAGACAAAGCCAACAACGGCTTCTAGACAGGTAATTCCTATGTGTTGAAACAGTACACCCTCTTGATATAACCTCATAATAGTGTTCAAGATTCTTGACGGCTGGCTGGTAATAAAAGGGTCAACTATTTTGGCATCGGCACAGATTTCCCAAAGTGCTAAGGCAACGACTAAAATCAATAATTGGATGAACAAAATCCATAGCTTCCTCATCTTTGCTCGTCGCAAATACTCTTGATGTTCTTGGGAAATGACTGCAAGGTTTGCCCTGCAAGGACTACTTTTTTGTTCAAGATTAGACATGGACATCCAGCCCCTTCCATATCTCTTGAAAAATATGCCGGAACTCAGGTGCTTCGCGAGATGCTAAAGGTGTCCTTTTATCACAATTTAACCTGACTTCATAGATGTTTTTAACGGTTCCGGGTCGTTTTGACAAAAGGATGACGCGATCTGCCATACTGATACTCTCGGAAATGTCATGGGTCACGAGAAGCGCAGTTTTATTTTCCTTTTTGATAATGGCATAAATATCATCATTGACCATAAGTCGGGTTTGATAATCCAAGGCAGAAAAGGGTTCATCCAGAAGAAGGATTTGAGGATCCGTCACAAGAGTTCGGATCAGTGCTACTCTTTGTCTCATTCCACCCGATAGCTGGTTAGGATATTTATCTTTGAAATCATATAGTCCGTATGTTTTGAGAAGTATTAAGGCGCGCTCTTTCGCCTCAGGTGTCGCAGCTTTTCTTATTTCCAGACCGAGAATGACATTTTGATAAATGGTCCTCCACTCGAAAAGATGGTCCTTTTGCAACATGTACCCAATTTTGGGGGAGGTGCCCGTGACCTTTTCTCCACAAAGCCAGACGCTCCCCGTGGTAGCAGATACCAGCCCAGAAATAATCGATAACAGGGTGGATTTGCCACAACCACTTGGGCCGACTATACTCACGAACTCCCCGTCTCGAACTGAAAAATCGATAGCATCCAAGGCTGTTATTTCCCCGTTGAGAGATTGATATTTCATACCTACGTTATGTATCTCGACCACATGATTCAATGGCACTCCCTCCTTAGTACCTCAGCTTTTAATAGTGTATTGGCGTGTGCCTTAATCGGTGAGTAATTCGGGAATTTATCTCCCCCACAAAAATATAGGGTCTAGAAAATCCGGATAAGAAAAGAGAAGAGCCGTGCATTTTTAAAAGTGCACGGCTCTTCTCTCCGTAGTATTATCGTTAGACAAATCATTTTCATATAAGCAAGTTTTACAGGGGTTACTACAGTGTTTGTTTGATCCACTCAATAAATGACTGGACATTATCAAAAGCAACGTCAGGATTCATCTCCAGGATCTTTTGAGGGTGGGTTGTTTTAGCCCACATAGCCCCTATGGCATACACTCCGACTTCTTTTGCTGAGCTTACATCATACGCCATATCCCCAACATAGGCTACTTCTTCCGGGGAATAGCCCCAAATCTTTAGGACTTCCTTAAGGTGTTCAGGTTTACTAGCCCTTTCTTCTGAGCCAGTTTTCACAACCTCAAAAAAGCCACCTAGACCTGAATGTTTCAAGGATATTTTCATACTGCCCGGTCCTTTGCCGGAAACAAGAGCCAGCTTTATCCTGCGTTCTTGCAACAAGGCCAAAGCCTCTAAAACTCCCTTAAAAGGTTCAGCGTATTCAGGATGAATACGATCGTATTCAACGAGATAAGATTCTAGGCTCTCCTTCCAAACAGACGGAAAAAGCTTTTTGAAAATGCCATCCTCTGTAGGGCCAAACATGGCAGCAATTTCTTGATCCGAGTACTCACGCCCAGTAAATTCTAACAGTGTCTTACGAAATCCACCATAGCATACAGGTATGGTATTTAGAAGTGTTCCATCCAGATCAAAGATAAGTCCTTTCAGTTTCAATCGTATACCTCCTTTGACAACTCAATTTAGGGGGTTCTACTAACAGCTACAGCCTTTATGATCTCGACAACCAACTTCGCTGACTTGTATAAATCGTCTTCTTCGATGAATTCATCGGTTGTATGTGGCTTTTGCATTCCTATTCCCAGAACAACACAAGGTATATCGTAGCGGTTATAATAATTGGCATCACTGCCCCCGCCAGTTGCCTCAAATGTCGCAATTAAATTGGCTGACTGGGCTGCTTGAGCTGCGAGCAGGGCAACTTCTGATTCCTTCATTATCGTAAATGGGTCATATAATCTTGTGACCTCCACTTCAGCAACGGCGCCCATCTCAGTTGCCCTATTTTTGAAGGTTTGGCACATCTCTGTAGTATAACGTTCTAATTTTCCTGTGTTGCGGCTTCTTGATTCGCAAGTGATTTCGACTCTGTCGGCGACAATATTGGTGGCACGGCCGCCCTGAATCGTTCCAATATTGGACGTCGTTTCCTCGTCAATGCGGCCGGTCTGCAAGCTGGCGATCGCCTTGGCAGCCACAACAATTGCGCTGATTCCATCCTCTGGACTAGCTCCGGCATGAGAGGCCTTGCCTTTAATTGTGACGTTGATTCGATCTTGCCCGGGAGCTTCGAGAATAATGAGCCCCGGCTGACCAACGGCATCTAAGACAAAACCTAAATCAGCCCTCAACAGCGTCTTATCTATGTTTTTGGAGCCGTTTAAGCCGCCCTCTTCTGCTACATTGAAAATAACCTGAATATCCCCATGAGGAATACCTTGCTCTTGGATTGTTCTTAAAGCTTCCAGAATTGGGGCAATACCAGCTTTATCATCAGCCCCCAAGATTGTCGAACCAGCAGAAGTAATCCGTCCATCTTTGAGCACTGGCTCAATATTGAGGCCAGGGTCCACTGTATCCATGTGCGCTGAAAGTAAGAGTATGGGTGCCTGAGGCAGGTTACCTGGCAAATAGGCAAAGATATTACCGCAATTGCCACCAATTGCCATGCCCGCTTGATCTTCTGTTACGACCATACCCAAACCTTCAAGACGCTTTTTGAGTATATCTGCGATCTGGCGCTCATTTCTGGTTGGTGAATCAATCTTGATTAGTTCAAAAAGCTCTGCTAACAATCTTTCACGATTAATCATTTCATTTACCTCTTTCGTTTTAGCTATGATTCTTATATTATCAAGGATTCAGCGAATTATGTCTAAATCCTGCAGCTTTCAAAATTCATTGACAAACTAACCTCCTTAATAAGTTATCTATGTTTATAAAGAATAAGTAATGTTTTTGGCCTAGTATAAAAAATACAATAGCCTAATCGCTACATTAGGCTATTGTACTAATCTCTTTAGTTTTATGAACGTCAGATTTATCTGATTCTTAGAGCTAAAATGTGAATACTTTAGATTCAGCAGCTAAGTCAATGAGGACTGAAGCCGTAGATAATTTGGCTCCCTCAATAAATTGGTCTTCACCGAAAAGTCTTGTTCTAGCACATGGCGTACATAAATGAAATGGCACCTTATTTTCAATTAAGTAATCAATATATTGTTTAGCATTATCTCCGGTCGGTGCCACTACGCTATCAGCCAGTCCCACAATCCCATAGGCAACAGCATCGTCGACTAAGAA
>NZ_AGAF01000070.1 GCF_000224515.1 Desulfosporosinus sp. OT
TCAGAGGTCAGTTGTCAGAATCCAGAAGCCAGATTATTTCCATTTCAGGTGAAGAGTATATAACTGTTTGCCCAATTCATCATATCGCTCAAACAATCTCTTGAATACATCTTCTTGGATATAACCTAGATCTTTTGCTAATTCTAACAACACTTTTGTTTCGTCTTTTGACCCTTGTGCCATTGCAATTCAGAAATCAGCTGTCGGATACCAGATATCAGATACTTGTTCTGACCTCTGGCTTCTGCCCTCTGTATTCTGGAATTCCTAGTTCGTATTTTTCAAAGTCGGGGAATTTTAAGGTTAGCTTGTGTACTTCAAGTGCCAATTCATAAGAAATTTGATACACTCTTAGATCACGGTAACTTTCTATCATACTACCCTCTATTTCCGACTTCTGGCCTCTGTCAACTGACCTCTG
>NZ_AGAF01000069.1 GCF_000224515.1 Desulfosporosinus sp. OT
GACGAAGCTGATGGGCATGAATGTCGGCCAGGGACTTCACCACATACAGCCCGTGCCGTTTGTGCATGTTTGCGAAGCTGCTTGTTAACGGCATTCTGACTCATCTTTCCTGTGGGACCTGTGTTCCTTGAGTAGAACACAAAAGATGATGGATTAGGGAAGCTTCGTGATAATCCTTGATGTACGCCCGAAGGTGAGCAGCGGCTTTGGGCAGCAAATATAGCGTTCGGATTTTGCCTTTGTAGACGAATCTGGGGCTTGGTCTATCAAAGAACAGAGATAGCCGAAGGTCAAAAGAGAATTCTTTTTTTGCTCAAAATCCCGGAACCCGCTAAAATACAGGATATTTTACTTTTTCAGGGGTCAAAAACGTAGACACACGGCAAATTATCCACAAGTGCCTCTAGCCCTTGCAGCACATGGGTTTGAGGCACTTCTCGTGCCTACAGACTGTCGAACCCGAGGTATAGGCATCGTTAAAAGGTTGAGGAATCGTTAAAATATACCCCATAAAATTACTACATGGATTTTCCTTACGCTCACTGGTCCAAACTGCGCAGCAACAATGTTATCTACATCTAGTCTATAAAACCAACAAGATGGCCTTTCTCGTTTTACGTTGGAAGAAAGCAGGGATATTTGGTTTAAAACGTACATGGAGCATCAGTGTTGATTTTTTTCATTAAATGGGCCATATTTTTTCCTAAAACACGCATGATTTCAATTCCCCTGCTATCATATCTGGCAGTCCCAGGTTCATTACCAAAAATTACATTAAAACCATTAGATGAAGGTACAACAACCTGACATTGCTGAAAATAGTTATTAAGATTGTCCCAAACTGGCACCCCTCCAGACCGTGCCATTGCTACTACAGCAGCCCCGACTTTTCTGCTCATTACCGAAGAGAAAGCCTTATCTGTTAAAACGTAAAAAGCTCGATCCAAAAAGCATTTCATATTCCCAGCAATGCCACCAAAATAAGTTGGTGATCCTAACAAAATCCCTTCAGCTTTTATTATCTTTTCAATCCATAGGTCTACTTCGTCATGGAAAATACAGAGTTCCTTTTCTGCAAATTTCTGACAGGCCGGGCATCCACAAATGGGTTTATTGCCAACCTGAATGATTTCAAAATGAATTCCATGTTGTTTTAGTTCTTGACCCACAGTTTTTAGTGCAAAATTCGTATTTCCTTCTTCATTGGGACTGCCATTGAAAGCTACTACTTCCATTTATTTTTCCTCCTTTGTATTTTTACAATGGCATTTTTTAGGACTGGTTAACTTATTTCGACTTAGGCTAATATAAAAGTTATTTGACGTAGTCCCGATTATGTTAGCTTAAAGCTTCAAATAAACATCTGTTATCCAAAAAATTATATACGCATTTGATCATATTCTTCTATTTATAATACGGACAGCTATTTTAATTTGTGACATATCAAATGATATATACTTTTTGACACCAATCGTACGTCTTGCGAGGTATGTCGCATATCTTAAAATTAATTCGCATTATTCATAGCAACTTGTTCTGAAGTTAGCGTAAATAAGCTCAAGCCTGAAGCAGAGCTTGAGTAACTTACAAACATATAAGCGTACCTAACTTTAGTACAATTACAATAGCACGAAACCGCGATATTTGGTGCTTTCGCTATGGGGAGTGATATCTCGTCCCCTGTTTAAATTTATGACGTTAGAGAGAGGTAGCTCAACATCAATAGCGGAATGTGACTCATGTATTTTCCCGTGGACGAAGCACATAGAGACGGTAGTTCTCCTCGAAAGAAAACACACCACTATATAGTGTATAAACCCAGTCATATCAACACAATATGTTGTGTTTTTAACGAAAATGGAGTATGTTTCTTCACACATAAAGAGTAGTGTGAGGAAACATATTTTTTTGTACATGTACCCATGAACGCAGCACGTTGAGACAGTGAGAAGTTTAAGAAAACAGACACTCTGAAAGCCGCCCGTGGTGCGGGTTGTAGGGTTTGAGAATTTTCGGAATTGAATCAAAAACAGCGCAATGTTTTCTGGGTACGCACACGGGAACATGTCGTTCATGTATTTCTTCCTATATAGATTCATTCACGGTTTATGGAAAATACCAAAAAAATAAGGCATTCATAAGGAAAACTTAAGAAATCTATAAGTACTTATTTAAAGAAAGCCTATCCTATTTCGGTAGAATGAAGTTATCGAATCGGATAGGCTTTCGTAATTTCAGGAAGGAGGCTTCTCTCATAAGAAAAGAACATAGATTTTATTTCTACATCAATTTGAATGTAATGCAAAAAGTAAAGGAGATTAGATATAATAAGAAAGGTCTTATCAATAATTATCTTAGAAATAATTTGTATATCAATGACAGCATGCAATCAATCAACTGTCGAAAATTCACAAAAAGAATTAGAGGAGATTATATGGGAAAAATATTATCTAGAGGATTTTTAGCTTTATATTTAGTGATACTAATCTGGTTAGTGTTATTTAAATTACAATATAATATTTTGTCAGTATTTAATTATCATCATAGAAGTCTTAACTTGATTCCATTTGCTGCTCCTTCTATAGTAAATGGAAGTTTCGGAGAGATGAGAGATAATGTTATAATCTTTATTCCTTTTGGCTTGCTTTTGAATGTCAATTTCAAAAAAGTTGGATTTTCACCTAAGCTTGCTTTTATACTGGTTTTTAGCCTTGCTGCTGAATTAATTCAATTTATCTTCGCTATTGGAGCGACAGACATAACCGATGTAATTACAAATACTGTTGGAGGCTTTCTTGGGCTGGAATTATATGGTTTAAGCAACAAGTATATTAATAGTAAAAATTTAGACAGAGTTATTATTTTTGTTGGTACACTTTTGCTCGTACTATTGCTCTATATCCGTATCCATATATTGAGACTAATCTATTAATTAATAAAACCTTAAGGTTTTCATAAGGAATTTATTATAATATATTTTTGTTTTGCAGTACTATAATAATGAGTGTTTATCCAGGAAGAAGGGATAGAACTTATGAGCATCAATATTTAAATTGTAGACGATGAGCAGTCCATAGCAGATCTGAAAAATTGAAAAATAAGAGAGATAAAAGAAGGAATGAACAAAATTAAAAAAGAAAGTATTTTTTCAAATGCTTCTGATTACAGTTGCCGCCGCTGTGACTGTTTATCTATTGCGCTATATCCTGCGTGGACACATCGGAGATCGTATCGTTCGATTTTTAGTCAACGCTTTTCATTTTCAAAATTCGGACGCACTGACAATCTACCAGTTGGTGTTTCGCAACAATATGGACATGATCCTTTTTGCTGTAATCCTAATATTTTTAGCTATACTTTTTCGATTTTCTGTTTCTTGGTTCACAAAATATTTTGATGAAATCAGCGCTGGAATGGATAAACTTTCTGAGGAATCCGATGCTGAAATTACATTATCACCGGAATTGGATTTTATGGAAAATAAGCTTAATCAGATAAAAAACAACTTGGAAAAACAAAAGAAAGCTGCACTTGATGCCGAGCAGCGCAAAAATGATTTAGTCGTTTACTTGGCTCATGATATAAAGACACCTCTGACCTCCGTGATAGGATACTTAAGTCTTCTGGATGAAGCGCCTGACATGCCTCCTGAACAGAAGGCAAAATATGTTGGTATTACCTTGGAAAAAGCTTATCGCTTAGAGCAACTTATCAATGAGTTTTTTGAGATCACAAGATTTAATCTTCAAACGATTGTTTTGAATAAAGAAAAAATCAAGTTACTGTTCATGCTCCAGCAGTTGGCCGATGAATTCTATCCAATGCTGACTCCACAGGAAAAGCAGGTGTCCGTCAATGTGCCTGACGGACTCACTCTGTGGGGAGATGCCGACAAACTGGCCCGTGTGTTCAATAACATTCTGAAAAATGCGATAGCCTATAGTTATAAAAACAACGTCATTGACATTTCTGCTAAACAGCAGGACGAAAACATTGTTATAACTTTTACTAATCAGGGAAATCCAATCCCGCGGGAAAAGCTTGAAACTATTTTTGAAAAGTTTTACCGGTTAGATTCTGCACGTTCCACAAACACCGGTGGAGCAGGACTGGGTTTGGCAATCGCACAAGAAATTGTCAAGGCTCACGACGGTACAATCTCTGTGGAAAGCAATCCAGAAAATACTACATTTACGGTAAAGCTTCCGTTATAAGAAAATCCTAAGAAGTTCATAAGATGGAATTCCAACATAGCTCCTTGTTCTGTGGTTAAGTAATATCAGCACAGAATAAGGAGCTGTTTTATTATGGTACGAAAAGCAAAAAACAAAAAGCCAGGAATAAGCATATTTGTAACAATTCTGTTGATGGTTGTCATTACTGTTTTTGTTTATCAATCCATTATTACTCTAGGAAACCTACGTATATTTGAGAATGAATATGACAAACCTCGTCATATTCTTCTTTAAGGACAACACCTGATTCTTCTGACGATAGAACACCATCGGTTCCTCCGTCAAAGATAGAACCCGCTTCCTCTGTTCCTTTATCTCCCGATAAGCTGAACAGTCCTAATGCGATTCTGATTCGTTTAAATTATGCCAGACGTTCATGCCGGGGCAGGTTGTACGATTGGGGCCACCATGACCATTACGGACAAGGTAGTTCCTAATTTAGTTGGCGTGGATATTGGTTGTGGTATGGAAACTATTTCGATCGGCAATAAACGGCTGGAACTGCGATGAATGTCCGATGGCTTATAAAAATATGGATGACATCGTAAATAATATCGGGCCGACGGCAGATATCTTGAAAATAATAAAGCCGATTTATAACTTTAAAGCGGGCGGAGATTAAACTTATCCTATCTTTAAGCAATGAGGCTAGTTGACTTCAACTGCTGACCGGGTAATGTGTAAAAAGGCACAGATCTCCCATTTCGACCCTTTTCCTGCCAGATAATCCTGAACGGTTGAGAGCTTGGTCTCTCTTTTGTATATCTTTTGTTGTGTTCCTTCGGTAGAGATCCCGATGGTCCGTCTGTTTTGTATCTGAAGAGCCACTTCCTGAATGCCTCTTTAGATACGCCAGCTTCCTGATATGCTGACTTATATCCTATTTTCCCCGAGAGATACAATTCTACTATTCGTACCATCTCTTCTACTGGTATTTTTCTCTGTTGTGACATAATTACCCACAGACTGTACAGTTTTTTATTTCACTGTCCTGTCTGAGGGTAGTATATTATCCATTCTCACACCAACGCATTTTGTTTTTGAAGAGTTGGTTGAGGGTGGAGGAGAAAAAGGAGTTAAAATTCGGAGTATATATTGGGCCGTCCTGAATCGTATACTTTCATGGATTTGTTGCCCATTTGCCGTCTTACGCCATGTAATCCAAAACTACTATCCCCCTGTAGGTTTCCAGATCTTCATTTGTTAGGCTTAGATTCTTGCTTGCCATGGTTGTTTTAGTCGACAATGACAAGAACTTTTCAACTGGGCTAAATAGATAACCTAACAGTCCTAGAGCCTTTGTTCTATAGTGCATTGGGATTGTAATAACAGGTTTTAACTGTTCCATTACTTCAACTGCAACCAAGGCGTTGATGGTAGCAAGTCCTCCTACGGGTAATAGCAAAATGTCTACACTCCCAATTTGTTCGAGTTGCTTGGGTGAAAGTTTATGACCTAAATCACCGCAATGACAAACGTTTATGTCATCAATCGTGTACTTAAACACAATGTTCTTTCCTCTAGAAGTACCACCCTTATTATCGTGAAAAGTTGATATGCCAGAAATGACAATGCCACTTTCAAGATATTGACCAGGTTTGTCTAGATGCTTAAATTTTCCTCGCACTATTGAGACATTGTTATGGTCTGAATGATTGTGACTGGTAGTAACTATGTCTGCCTCAAGATTCGGCAAAGGATAACCAATCTTCTTGTCAAACGGGTCAATCACAATCTTTGATCCGTTGTCGGATATAATAGTAAAACAAGATTGGCCAAACCATTTGATGTTCATTTCCTATTCCCTCCAACTTCTTCAGCAGTAAAAGGTGAACATGATTTAAGATTTTGTAAAACATTCAGTTTTTTATATACTTTAAAATACACCCATCCAGCATTGATCAACAACAAGGCACTGGTAACAAAAAAGACATATCGAATACCCAAGTAGGCTGCTACTTGCCCACCTATAACAGCACCTCCAAATACGCCTAAATACCCTGCCGACATGGTAAAACCAAAAACACTACCGACAAGAGAATCTGGTGTAATTTTCTTAACAAGGGTATTAATAGAAGGATTTAGCCCTCCTAGTGTTAATCCTAATAAAAAACGAAGTCCCATCAATTGCCATGGATTTTTCACAAAGGCTTGTGGTAGATAAAGGATTCCTGCAACGACAAGTGCGACTAACATGACTTTATGCGCTCCTATTTTATCAGAAAGTTTTCCCAGTCTTGGAGCGGCAATTATATTTGCCAGCCCTGAGGCTGAGAATGCCAATCCAGCCAACAGAGCGATATGACTGGAATTTTTGGTTAATTGGGTGACATATACGGTTATGATAGGTTCTATAGAATACAGTCCTAGAGCTAATGTAAAAAAGGTCACAAGTAAGGTAATAGTCAAACTCATTTCAGGAACACTCTTCCATTGCACCTTGATACTAACCGCCTTTTTATCCTGATGGGTAAACGATTCCTTGACAAATAAAGCGGTTAGAATAAATGCAATCAGCAGCAAGGCACCTGTTATGAAAAATACCGGTTGAAAACCAAGGTTCTCTTCGATAAAACCACCAATAATTGGACCTAGCAAAGAACCGGCAATACTTCCTGTTGAAAGTGTCCCTAAAGCGTATCCTGCGTGTTCCTTATCTGTCTGTGTGGCAATCAAGGCAGTACACGCTGTGCTAAAACCTGTGATAGCGCCCTCCAATACTCTTAATCCGATCAGTACATAGACATTCGGCGCAAACCCCATGCAACCGATAATCAGCGCCATACCAAGGCTTGCCCGCAGAATCATTGGCTTCCGCCCAAATTTGTCAGCAAAATGACCCCAAATAGGTGAGAAAATAGCTGAAATTATATAGGTAACTCCAAAAGCAATTCCTGAAAGTTGTGCAATTGAAGATGTATTATGAACTCCGAGATGCTGTATATAAAGCGGCAATATTGGGGCAATCTGACTCATTCCTATACCTGCTACAAACATTCCAAACCAGCAAACGAATAAATTTCTTTTCCAAATCGGCATGAATATTAACCTCTTTTTTTAGCTTTCGGGGAGAGCAGTCTGTACTGTAATTTTTTAGATTTAATCCAATGTGTTGATCCAAGCGTCGACAGTCAGCACATCTGCCTGACGAGGAAACACCTTCTCGGTAAGAACGCGGTGAACTTCAGGATCGAGATCAAGACATGCATCGGAAAGAACCTTTAATGCATAGTCTTTATCTGCCGCCTCCCGCAATGTTGATAGAACGACGCCACTTGTAGAAATTCCACTTATAACTAGAGTTTTAATTTGGTGAGATCGGAGAATGACTTCGAGGTTGCTGCCAGCGAAAGCGCTGACTCGAAACTTTGTCACGACTGGTTCGTTTGGTTGGGGATGAACCGAATCGTGAATCTGGGTTGCTATGTCGGAGACCGTCATTCCACTGGATTTAGAAATTGTTGAGAACGACTTGTTTTGAGGATTGATTTCGGGATAACCTTCGCTAAATGCGACGCGCACAAAAATAACTGGAATAGCATGTGAGCGTGCGGCTTCGACGGCTTTTTGGAACGGAAGCAATACTTTCCCATCGTCTGCAATACGCGATACAATGCCGTTTTGCATATCCATGACCAACAGGGCGGTCTTATTGTGATGATTATGCATGCTCTGTACAACTCCTTTTCATTATGTTAATATAAGTGGAGTGCTCTCCACATAGTATAAGGGGAGAGCACTCCACTTGTCAAGCGAGGTTTGTAATTAAATGTTAGGAAGTGATGAAATAGTGAATGGTTCAGAGACAATCCAAATTCGATCAGAACGTCGTGATGCTGCTGAGAATCGTCAAAGAATATTGAATGCAGCTTTAAAGCTATTTGAGCAATATGGTGTTGAACAAGTTAGTATGAATCAAATTGCCAATGAAGCCCAAGTAGGCTCAGGAACACTTTATCGCCGTTACAGAAACAAAGGTGAATTATGTCTTGATTTAATCAAAGATAACGTCGATCTTTTATTTAGCGACATCGAAACCTACTTGGTGCAAAACCAGTCTGATTCACCAAGTCAACGATTAAAAGGAATTCTCAGCCTATTTATCCGTTTAAGAGAAAAAAAAGCACAATTGCTTACAGGAGTCGAAGGCTCCTCGTCAACCAATCCACCCAGGTCCATAATAGAGAGTCCTGTATTTAACGAATTGCATCAATTATTAGTAAAACTGTTTGACGAGATGAATGCGACTGAGCAGATTCATTTCAACAGTGTTTTTAGAGCGGATATGTTGCTAACGGCTTTAAGCAGAGCTTCCTATTCCTTTCAAAGAGATGAGCGTGGTTATTCGCCAGAGATGATTTTGGAACAACTCTGCGCATTATTTAGTTTGAATAAATGAAACCCTTGGTTGCCAATGACGCCTGTTGAACTACTCAAAGCAGCTTAAAAATTAAGATGCTTCAGGTGGACTGGAATTAGTTGATCATATAATAACGTGGCTAATTGATGAAATCATATAGCTGCTATTATGGAAACACGACAGGATTATTGTTGGCTGTCGGAGTAAAAGGTATAGATGGGGTGTATTATGGGGACACGCGGCAAAAGCATTAACCTATTTCTTATGGATGGCACGCCTAGCGGGCGCGTCAAATGTACGCTCGCCAACTGGACCGGCGTGGCTTATAAAATTCCACGCAATGAGATTGACAAAAGCAAGGGACGTGAAGATCTGTCACAAAGCGGTGTGTACTTCTTGTTTGGCACATCGGATGAAACCGGTGAAACCGTCGTATATGTCGGTCAGGCCGGTGTGCGAAAAAACGGCGAAGGTATCCTCTATCGCCTGCAGGAGCACAAGCGCAATCCGGATAAGGACTATTGGACGGAGGCAGTTGTATTTACCACGTCAAATAATTCCTTTGGGCCGACGGAAATCAGCTATCTTGAAAACCGCTTCTGTGCTCTGGCGAACGAAGCTAAGCGCTATCTGGTTAAAAATGGGAACGAACCTACCTCAGGAAACATCACGGAGGAAAAAGAGAGCGAGCTGGAGGAGTTCATCGACAACGCCAAGATTGTCATGGGGACTCTGGGACATAAAGTATTCGAGAAATTGGCAGATAACAAACCGGCTATCGAGCAGCTTGATATGACCGGGGATAATAATCAGTTGCTTTTTTTAAAGCGTAAAAGCAAGAAAAGCGGGCAGGTAATCGAAGCTGAATGTAAGAGAACAAACGAAGGTTTTGTGGTGCTCCAGGGCAGCCATATAGAGACCATTGATTCCGAGAGTATACCGCCAGGCATCAAAGAACGACGAAGTAAAGCGCAAGTCGATGGAAATGGTGTGCTGCAGGAGGATATTCTGTTTCGCAGTCCGTCATATGCAGCAGCGTTTGTTATCGGCGGGCACACAAACGGACTTGTTGATTGGAAAACTTCCGATGGCAGAACCCTGAAGGAATTTGAAGGCAGCGAATAACTGTTCAAAACTATTAAAATCTTGACGAGATTTAGCGCCTAAAGCTGGGGCCTTCGTTTGATGGAGGAAAGTATGTTTGACGTTAAAATCAGAGAAGCCTGTATCCGAGATGTTCGAAGTATAAAAGAACTAAGTGAGCAATTAGGATATTTTGTCACGCATGAAGAAACAAGGAGTTATTTGAATGATCTCCGCCAAGATAATCAACATGTAATTTATGTCGCTGAAATGAACAATGAAGTTGTGGGTTGGGTTCATGTGTCTCTTTATAAAACTCTGGTTAGCGAAAAGAGAGCAAATATATCGGGTCTTGTAGTTGACAGGAATTCCCAAAGACGAGGTGTTGGTAAAGAATTAATGCGAAGTGCAGAAGAATGGGCAAAGAACTGGGGCTGCCACGGTGTAATACTTAGATCTAACGTAATACGGCAAGAGGCCCATTTGTTTTACAAAGGTATAGGGTACGGGCAGACAAAAAGCCAATATGTGTTTATAAAGAATTTTAAACCTTAGAAATGATGTACAAATAAAGAATAAAGAACTGGAAGAAAAGAGCATCTATATGATAATAAGAAGTGCCAAAATGTCAGATTTGGAGGAATTGACTTTGTTGGAAGAGCTTTGCTTTCCTCCTGAAGAAGCAGCAACGAGGGAATCCATCAGACAACGATTGCAGACGTTAACGGAATCCTTTTTTGTTGCTGAAATTGAGCATAAGATAATCGGGCTGATAAATGGCAGTGTTACTAACAGTACGGTGATTTTCGACGAAATGTTCAAAGATGCGAACTATCATATTTCCGACGGCAATTATCAAGCTATTTTCGGGCTCGATGTTCACCCGGGTTATCGAAGAAAAGGGATTGCCGCAAAGCTTATGGTGCATATGATTGCTGTGGCAAAGGCCGCAGGCCGCAAGGGTGTAATCTTGACCTGCAAGGATAAACTTGTCAAATACTATGAGTCCTTTGGCTTTATTAACAAAGGCATATCTGAATCTACTCATGGAAATGCGGTCTGGTATGACATGGTCCTGGAGTTTTAGAAACAAGTGGGGAGTCTTGAGTGGTGCCTGATTGAACCGTCTGGACTGGTGGGGAATTAAAGGAGCGTTTTTGGACGCTCTTTTTGCGTTCATATTGCAGGGAAATAAAGGATAAAAGTGGAATAGGTGTAATGTGTTGAGCTGCATATTTTTCCGCCACGTCAGGAGCTTTGAAGTGTTGGAGAAAAAGTAAGGTACAAGTCTATATTCGATAGGAGGAGTGGACATGAGTTCAAACTGTGAGAATTGCAAGATGCGTGCTAAAGCAGAACAGAACCCCAATTCATTCTTAGCAAAATTCTGGCGCTGGCATACAAAATGGTGTCCAGGCTGGAAAGCATATCAAAAGGAATTAACGAGGAAGTAATGGGAAAATCAAGGAGGCAATCCGATGATTACAAAGTGGCAATTAGTTGAACTCTATAAATATGACGAATGGGCAAACCTCAAGCTGTTGGAGGCCATGATTCACTTAGACAATGGTGAGTTTACCCGGGACTTATCAAGCAGCTTTAACTCAATTAGAGATACAATGGTCCATATATTAGGTGCGGAAGAGTTATGGCTATCACGCTGGATGGGGGAACAAGACCGAACTTTATTAAACTCGAAGGATTTTGCCGATCATGATTCACTCGTTAATCGATGGAGTGATTTTAGGAAACAGCTCAATAATTTTTTAGAATTAGTTCCTGAAGATGATTTGGTAAAAGAAATTAGTTATAAGAATCTTAAAGGGATACCCTATTCTTTAGAATTGTGGAAGCAAATGCTTCATGTAATTAATCATTCCACATACCATCGAGGTCAAGCAGTAACAATGCTTAGACAGTTGAAGAAACAACCACCAGCACTTGATTTGATTACTTACTATTTAGATCATAAGTAAGAGAGGTATTTCGAGACGTTTACTCTTCAATGTCCCAAAGAACCTGAGCCGTAAGTGGGGTAGCTACTCTCAGAGTTGTAACGGTATTCTTATAGAAAAATTGAAAGATGAACAGAGGGTTGAAAGTGATTGAAAAATCGGCGGTTTGAGTCCGGCTAATCTAGATTAGTCAAGCTCAAAACCGCCGATTTTTTATTGGGGAGACTGTGAGTGGCTTTGGTAGCAGATACATTTCGGCCGGAATCATTTAAGGATATCAAAGTCACCCAGAGCAAGCTTTCGTCCACAGTTCATTTTAAACTATGATTGCTTGGATTGCTTGTTAGTTAAGAACAAGGCTGGAATGAGCAATACTAAGCTAAGGACTAAGGCTAACAGGAAACCATTGTGGTAAGCAGTGGTCATGAGTGGAATCGTTGGTGCTTCACCTTGGCTTGAAAGGCTAACAACCGTGGCCAGCACTGCTGAACCAAACGCCCCACCGATATTTTGCACCAGCCGGGTTCCGACACTGGCTTGCGCGATTTCTTGTTTGACCATACCGGTGTAGGCATCAGTCATCATCGGAAGGGTGATACCACCGATACCCATACCGCGAACAAACAAGACTATACTCACAACCATGAGTGAAGATGCTTCATTGAAGAAGACAAATGGAAGCGTGCCAACGATGGCTAAGGCCAAACTTACCAAGACAACATTACGCGCTCCCAATTTATCCGTTAGCTTACCAATCAATGGACGAGCAAGTAACATCCCGATCCCTTGTGGAATCAAGATCAATCCAGCGCTCAAAACTGAGAAGTCCTTAATGTTTTGGAAAAACAAAGGTAATAACAACATTGGACCGTTGGTGGCAATCCCTGCCAGGAACAAGCCAACCATGACAGCGCTGAAATTTTTCGACTTAAATAAGTGTAAGGGGAGAATTGCTTGTTCCTTTTTGATCGCTGCGTAAATTGTGTAGATGGCTAAAAGTGCGAGCCCAGCAACCACATAACCAATCGTCGTGCTGTTGTTAAAGGTAGCATTTTTCGCTGCTTTAGTAATCCCATAAATCAAGGCGGCTGAACTGGCACCCAATAAAATGATCCCAATGAAGTCGAATTTGGCTTTAATATTGGCCGGCGTGAAGTTAGGCAACTTCAAAATCATCAAAGCGATGGCAAGAATACCGATGGGAATATTGACAAAGAAAATGTAACGCCAGGATAAGAATTGGACAATCACAGCTCCAATAACCGGGCCAAGGATTGGACCCAAGACTGTTGGGATACCAATGGTCGCCATCAAACGTCCCATTCGCTCCCTACCGGCGACTTCAATACACAAAGTAGTCACCAATGTCATAATAAAGCCGGCACTGAAACCTTGAACAACTCGGAAAATAATCATGGAATTGATACTCCAGCTCAGTCCTGAAGCAATCGAAGCAACCAGGAATAATCCATTAGCGCCAATCATTAACCATTTACCGTTGAAACGTTGAACCATCCAACCGGCAAGTGGCACTGAAATTGCCATGGCTAACACGTAACCCGTAATAACCCATTGAATTAAATCAAGTCCGATATTGAAATCAAGACTTAAGTGCTTGATGGCAATGTTGACCATTGTTGAATCAAGGAGGGGCATAACTGCTCCAAGCACTAAAATCCAAGCAATGTTCATGATGCTCTTGGGAATCGGCTCAAGTTCCGCAGCTTTTTTATTCTTACTCATCATAAATAAATCCTCCGCATTATGTGATGTGCAGCGCTCGTGACATCTTTTTTTACTTTACAAAGCGCCGCATTTCGTTGACAATGAAAGCATAAACTATAACGTCGCGTTCGAGTAAAGGACTTTTTTAAAAAAGTTAAAAAATATTTAATCGACCTATTGAACAGATAGAAAGTAGGATGAAACTTGAAAAGTGTCAATGAAGTGAGCAAACTCTCCGGCGTAAGCCGCCGCACCTTGCAATATTATGATGAAATCGGATTATTGCCGCCCAGCGCGGTAAAAAAGTCGGGCTACCGCCAATATGACGACGATAGCTTGCGCCGATTGTGGAGGATTTTATTCTATAAGGAGCTGGGTATTTCCCTTGACGACATTCGGTTGCTGCTTGACAATCCAAAGGAAGTGGAAAAAGAGTTAATGCGGCGGCATAAACAACTACTTTTGGAGAAACAATCTCAATTACAAAAATTGTTACTGTCAGTCGAACGTATTTTGAATGATGAGTTTGATATTTCAATGCTCAGGGATTTCGATAAAAAAAGACTTGAAGCAGCCAAGAAACTATATGCCAATGAAATCCGAGCGTTAATGGAAAGCAGTTTTTTTCTTCCAGTAGTGAAAAGCGGCCTATTCCCGGGCGGTGTATCCATTGTTAAAAACGCCGCGAATATCATGAACTTGGATTTTGGCAAGCTCATTGCTCTCTGCGGGGATGTCATCCAAAAGTTTGGCGAGGCCAGGCAGGATGGCCCGCACAGCTTAGCGGCAAAAGAAGCAGTTGCTGCTTATAAGGAATTTATAAATAGTTTGATTCCCTGCGACGATAAAGCTTTCCGCAAAATCGGACAGGCGTATTTGAAGTATAAAGAAGATTTGGATAAAAAGACGCCGGGACTTGCGGAATTTGTATATGAAGCTATTTTGCATGTGTATCAGTAACCAAACATTCTTGGCAGTATCCAATCCATAGGCATTGATGTAAAAATTAGCTATGTTTTTTCACACTTTGACTGTACAGAAGCGTTATCTCCAAACATATTAAAAAAAGCAATGTGCATTTTTTGCACATTGCTAATTCGGATAAACCGGTAGCCGTTTTGCCAGCCCAGTCGACTTCTAATAGCTCTCCAGGCTTGCGGTCGATGTGCATGGTAGCTTTTGTAACGTTAGCATACTCACGGTAGTATTTGCAGAACTGCATGTACATGAAGGGCACTTCATGATTAAGTCGACATGTTTCACAGTACTCATTCCAAACTAGGCTTAAAGTAACACCGTTTTTCGCCATTTCTTTATGGATGTAGTCATAGTCTGGGAGCCTTCTGGTACTTGGAACTTGACGTTCTGGGAAGAGACATTCGATTAAATCACCGTCTGACATGCCTTTTGGTAGTGGCCACGAAATCCCCTGTTCTTCTGCTCGCTTTATGGTGTTTGAAACTGTGTTTCGCGAACACTCACAACTTGCTGAAATGCTACGCTGACTGATCCCTTGGCTATTTAGCCGAAGGATTTCGCGGTAGTTGGTCATTGATATGACCCCCTTGGATTTATTTACACCACTAAAGTGTGCATTAATGAATAGTGTAAATAATAAAAAGAGGTAAGCCGTATAACTTACCTCCCAATTAAACAGAATCTGCTCGAAAGAAACTATTTCGTGGCTGCAAATTCCTCTGCAGCTATGCACAGGTAGTAACAAAGTCCGGGTTGTTGATTTTCAAGCATATTCCTGTGAAATTCATCCTGTAAAAAGAACTTTGTTTGACTGACAAACGATTTTGCATTAATAGTAGTACCATGGTTATTTAGAAACTTGAGATGTGCATCTATTAGGTTATGCAATTTTTTGTCTGTAACTGCCCAATGGTTTTTCAAAGCGTCAGACATGTTCTTGAGAAATTGCTGAGCCTCCATTGCTTTAAGATTTAGATCATCGACCGGAATATCCTTATTTGCCAATAAATCAACACCATATTTATTTTTGAGATATTCATTTTGCTCTGAAAGTGCATTTTCCCATTCATCCCGGTTAAGACCTTCAAACATAGCGCTTTTATCCATGGTTTCTCCTTTCTTGGCGAGGGCTATCGAGTTTTCTAGAGTTTTTAACATACAGTCAAGTCGCTGCCTGCGCGCAATCAGCAGTTCATACTGATTAGTTAAACACAATAGACGGCTCGGTTCGTCCTCAAGTGCCTTATTAATATCTTTGAGGGAGAAATCAAGTTCACGGAAGAAAAGAATTTGTTGCAACTGTTCCAATTCATTCATGCTATAAAGACGATAGCCAGCATCGCTAATCTCACAAGGTTCAAGTAACCCGATTTTGTGATAATGATAGAGAGTTTTTACTGTTACTCCTGTTAGATGAGCAACTTCATTCACCGTATATAGCACTATTTCTCACCTCAAGAAAATCATAAAGGCTTACCAAAGGTAGGAGTCAAGTTCTTTTAATAATATTTTTAGTATTAACGATTACTGTTTTACCAGATACATTTTTGCTGGGAACCCGCTGGGAGCGTTGTGGCATAGTGAAGAAATTAATGGGTCAGACACAGGCTATTGTGGTAAGGTATGTGTTACTGATCAACGAATAGGATGAGACAGTATTAGAAGGATGCTGTATCAGAACTAAATGATTTAAGATTACATTTATCCGAAAAACCTGCTGGAGGAACCCCCAGGCCTTGGAGCAATCTTGCCCAATAATTAACTTGTGCCACTGTAGCAGCAAGTATTACGATCTCCCGTTCAGAGAAGTTCTTTTTCAATTCTTGAACGAGAGTGGAAGGAATAGAAATTGGGCTTTTGGATATACAACTCGCATATTCCATTGCGATTTTTTCCCGGATAGAAAAGGTTTGAACCTGATTGATATCTATAAGCCTTTGGATGCTTGACATCTCTACCTCAGTTATTCCAACCTTTTCAAATTCGAAGGAGTTCATGTCAACACAGAACGGGCATGAAACAGCAAATGAAGATTGTACTCGGACTAATTTTAGGATGCGCTTGTCCAAGTCTTTTTTACCATTTGCCACAAGTGATTCAAGAATTCCGGAACTTATTGCGGTTTTTGGATACCACGCAAGAAGTTTAGGAGGGAGAAGGTCTTTACCCGTAACACGTTTTGAGATCCAAATCCCTATTTTTAAGTAAAATGGTATCTTTGCTGGCGGAGCAATAAAGGCCTTCAAACTATTCAACCCCATTTCGAACGTTTAGCTTTTCCTTATTATAATAGCAAATTTGACTGGGGTCATTAGATTAGTGATAAAATTTGTCTTCTCCACTCCACAGAAGATTATCGTGAAGGAGTTAAACCTAATTTTCTGATTCTGCCGAATAAGCCCCCTTAAACAAAACCTAAGGGGGCTTATTTTCTGATACACACCATCGATACCAAATGCCCACCGGGAGCGTCGGGGGCTTGTGCCAAACGACGTGCTCAAAGCACGATGCTGTACCCGAGATGAAGGTAGCTCCTCTGAAGCCGGTTTGTAAGCTTCAAACAGGCGTGTCCGAAAGGTTGCGGATGGTAGTAAAATTCCTTCGGCCTAGCTTGCGTGGGGGGCGAACATGGTCCTAGGAGAGTTTACATGAATGATAAAATATAGTCTAAACTATTAACTGTGTTTTTCAGGTCTAGAGCTTTTGTTCAACTGCTTGGATTTTTCCTTCCATTGTTATTGTTTTATCTCTTCGCTCATCAATTTTGATCGTGGTTGAAACCCTTAAGGCACCAGCTGTAAACACAGCTTCTTGAGCCTCTTTAATTGCATCCAAGATTTCGGTCAAATCACCTTCGAGTGTAGTGAACATAGGTCCTAGTTGGCGCTTGATGTTTTCTTTAGAAGCGAATACTTTCTCAGCTTCGACAACATACTGGCTAACACTCGTGCCCGATCCTAATGGAGCAATACTTACCGCGACAATAGCCATAGACCATTTCCCTTTCTTTCTTATAGATTATCATTTTACTTTATAAGGATTATACATCTAATATGTAGTATTTTCCATTATGATAGCATCCAGGATGTAGATTAGGAATTAGGAATCAATTCCCCCGCTTTCCAAAAGAAGACCCGTTCGAAGGTTGTACCTTGTTGGTCTTATGTTGAATTATATGGTCATCGCTTGGGTATACAGGGAAGAACTCAACGGCCTTCTCCCGAATTGCTCGCCTATTATTGGCGTTGTTCACCGTTACTTGATTAGAAAAGGCTTGGTTGTGATGGCCCTGGTCTTGACCGGATTTCTCGTAGGGTTTGATCCTGGCGTTGTTGCCAGTTTAGGTGCTGCTCTTCTCCTAATAACTCGGCGTCTCAAACCGAACAAAGTGTATGCTGGGATTGATTTTAATCTTTTGGTCATATTTATCGGACTATTTATTATCATCGGCGGTGTAGAACAGAGTGGCCTGATTGAACGACTGCTAAATCCTCGTTTTGTCCAGAATGTACAGAGTCTACCCCTATTTACAGTCTTAACTATTCTATTTTCCAATGTATTAAGTAATGTGCCGGCGGTAATGATGCTGAAATTTCTAATTCCAGCATCTTCTGCTCATGTATGGTGGGTCAGCATGGCGGTTTTTAGCACCTTAGCAGGTAATCTCACTTTGACTGGTTCCATAGCCAATCTAATCGTGGTCGAACAAGTCAAAAAACAAAACGTCGATATAAGTTTTTTCACTTACCTTAAAATCAGATTCCCATTAACTATAGCACTGGTCGTTATAGGGTTGGTGTACTTTAGGCTACTATTTGAGTTATGATGCACATGCAACAGTCTCTTTTCATAAAATAATGGACTACTTAAATGTGAATGAGGCAATAGTTAAGGGACAATCTCACAACATTTAGCGAAAATAATTAACTTGCTATCCGCCCAATACAGAGCTATCATGTCCTACACCCGAACAATTACCAGGCGTAGGATATTTTTTTGACAGTTTCCACAAGCCTACCTGCATATCTTCCTTCAGCTGAAGGATGGGAACGGTCACTCAGACTGGAAACGAAGAAGAATAGTTTTGATATAAAAATCGACAAACATTGGGGTGTGTATAGTGGAACACTTTCTGGTAACGTCGGGCAGCCTCCTGAATCGTCACTTAAAAAACAGTTCGAGAGTGAAAATAATAGAATTACCTCTATTAACTTCCTAATGGAATAAAAGGCAAGGAAATTTTTTTTCCGCAGTATCCCCATGTTGATAACAGCAATGCAATCATTTGGGAAAGTGGTAATTGGAGTTGTTGCGTAACGGGAGAACCGGTTGATGGTCCTTTCAGCTCTGTTGATTTGGCCCATCAAATCGTCAATGTCCTTGGTAAAAACGACCAAATTCTTTCAGGTCGCCCCGGAAAATTATATCTGTTCTCTGCTCCCGCTGGTCTATGGACACATATCTATTGGAAAGTTAACAATTCTACGTGGTACAGTCTTGATTGGAAAGGGGATCCAAAAGAAGCCATCCAGGTCTTAAGTAGCATGGTGTATATAGGTGGACGGGAATGAGAAATGATCAAGGAATGGATTTTATCAGGCTGAGCCTGGATTGTAGTGATATAGGGCATCCAAATGACGCTCTGGCTTTTTGCTTTTATTGGATTATTTTCACGATCTTGGGAGGAA
>NZ_AGAF01000068.1 GCF_000224515.1 Desulfosporosinus sp. OT
TGCCCAATCTTAGCGCTATGGGCAACAAGAATAACCACATTAGCTACATTGAGCATAGCTTGTTTAACTTCAGATTCTAACATATTAGCCGTAGACAATCCGCGTTCAATGTTTACCCCTGTGGCACCCAGAAACAACTTGTCGGCATTGAAGCCATGGAAAGCGGCTCGTGTCATTGGGCCGACCAGGGCGAAAGTTCCGCTTCGAACTTCTCCCCCGGTCATCAATAAGGTAATTCCTTCTCGATTACCAAGAACACTGGCAATAGGCAAAGAATTAGTAATCACGTTACATTTTGTGTTCAGAGCTTGCGCAACTGCCAAGGTTGTAGTCCCTGCATCTAAAATAATGGAATCCCCTTCTGAGATCAAAGTTGCCGCCAATTGACCGATTCTTGCCTTTTCCCGTTCAGC
The DNA here is from genome assembly GCF_000224515.1 of Desulfosporosinus sp. OT. Classification (GTDB taxonomy): domain Bacteria; phylum Bacillota; class Desulfitobacteriia; order Desulfitobacteriales; family Desulfitobacteriaceae; genus Desulfosporosinus. Next base: position 414 of record NZ_AGAF01000068.1, read on the forward strand.
CTCTCCCATTTTCATCATTAGTAACGTATCCATGGGTACAGGAGGGTAAATCGCTCGTCCGTGTTCCCGTTGAATTAAACCCAACGCGGCAAGATTCTTGAGATCTCGACGGATTGTCATTTCAGATACTTTAAACCGCTGCGCTAATTCAATTACGGTTAAGTTTCTATGTTCTTGGAGTAAGAAATGAATCTCATCCTGCCTTTCAGAACTCACGATCTCCCTCCTTTTCTTCTTTAGAGAATACTGACAGAACCCTCATACATCACGCCGCCCAAGGCATCAACCGTCAATGTTTGACCATTAGTGATCTTAGAAAAGGCCTCGGGCGCACCGACAATCGCTGGAATTCCATATTGCAAAGCGGCAATAGCTGCATGGGATGTCAAACCGCCCTCTTCGACAACTACTGCTCCAGCTCGGGCAATAAGGGGCACAAATCTCGCATCGGTTGCCTCCGCAATCAAAATATCTCCATCATTAAAAACGTCCTTCTCCGGTAAATGGACCTTGCGTGCGCAACCCGAATAGGACTTTCGGCCAATTCCCATCCCTTTGGCCAAGATATTTCCCATGATTTGGACTTTAATCATATTCGTAGAACCTACCCTGCCGATTGGGACACCTGCTGTGATGACCACCACATCTCCAGCATGGATATAGCTTTTAGTTAAGGATGTATTCACAGCAACTGATAACATTTGGTCAGTTCCTGAACTTTCCGGGACTACAAGAGGTTGAATACCCCATTGCAAGGATAATTTCCTTGCTGTCGTAGCAAACGGTGTTGCGGCTACGATCAAAGCACACGGTCGATACTTGGAGATCATACGCGAAGTCAAACCCGAATGCGTGGGTGTAATAATAGCAGCAGCTTCGAGATCTTTAGCTATTGTATAGCTTGCAAAGCAGATAGCCTCTGCAACATTACGTTGCGGGTGGCGGTTAGCTTGATTAACCATGGAGGTCTGTTCTGTTCTTTTGGCTATTTTATCCATCATGACTACCGCTTCTACTGGAAATAGACCTGCAGCCGTTTCTCCCGACAACATAATGGCATCCGTACCATCCATAATGGCGTTGGCAACATCACTGGCTTCTGCTCGGGTAGGCCGAGGTTGGCGGATCATCGAGTCCAACATCTGAGTAGCAACAATGACTGGTTTGCCCAATAAATTGCACTTCCGAATCATGTCCTTCTGATTGATCGGAACTTCTTCTACCGGAATTTCCACCCCCAGATCTCCACGTGCTACCATCAGTCCATCAGCGACATCCAGGATTGCGTCTAAGTTTGTCAGCCCTTCTTGGCTTTCAATCTTGGCAATAATGTGCACATCGGCTCCCATTTCTTCAATAACCTTGCGTACAGCCAGAACATCTAAGGCCTTACGGGTAAAGGAAGCAGCGATAAAATCAATGCCTTGAGAAATACCAAATCGAATATCGTCAATATCTTTTTCTGTGACAGCGGGTAAGTCAATGAGCGCGCCAGGAACATTAACCCCTTTTTGCGATTTAAGAACTCCACCATTTCTAATGATAGTTCGAATAATTTCGCTGTCCACAGAGATTACTTCTAAATCAATTTGACCATCATCGATGAGAATATGGGTACCTAGGCTCACTTGTTTCCATAAATCAGCATACGTGATTCCAACCCGTTGTAGGTCTCCCATTCCCAGATTTGTGTCCAAAGTGAATTCAGAACCATTTTCAAGCGTAATGCCTGCTTCGGGAACTATTCCCGTACGTACTTCCGGCCCTTTGGTGTCCAGAAGAATTCCCAAATGCTTACCAACTTTGGCAGCTTCCTCTTTCAAAACAGCCATTCTACGACCATGTTCCTCATGGGTTCCGTGTGAAAAATTTAAGCGAGCTACATCCATACCCGCTGCTAGAAGAGCTTGAACCTTTTCCTTGGACTCACTTGCCGGGCCAATCGTACAGACAATTTTAGTCCTTCTCATGGTACATCCCCTCTCCTAAACCTACAATCCTTTCGAAACAATAAGCTTCAGTAAATCCAAAATACGGTTGGAATAGCCCCATTCATTATCGTACCATGCCAAGATTTTAACCATGCGATCTCCCATCATCATGGTCGACAAGGCATCAACTATAGAACTGGCAGGGTTACCATTAAAGTCGTGGGAAACTAAGGGTAACTCGCAATACTCAAGAATCCCTTTTAGTTTACCGTCTGCCGCTTGGCGAAGAGTGGCATTTACTTCTTCTTTTGATGTTGGTTTGGTTAAATTAGCCACAAAATCAACCAATGAAACATTCGGTGTTGGAACTCGGACAGCTAATCCATTCATTTTGCCTTCTAATTCAGGTATGACAAGAGTGACCGCTTTAGCTGCACCCGTAGTCGTAGGAATCATGGATTGATAAGCGGCTCTTGATCGACGCCAATCTGAATGTTCCAAGTCCAGAATACGTTGGTCATTAGTTACTGAATGAGTCGTTGTCATCATCCCTTGTTCAATCCCAAAGGCATCAAGTAATACTTTAGCGACAGGAGCAAGACAATTTGTTGTGCAAGAAGCGTTGGAAATAACATGGTGTTTCAGAGGATCATATTTATCATCGTTAACTCCCATAACAATCGTGATATCTTCATTTTTAGCCGGTGCGGAGATGACAACTTTCTTGGCGCCTGCAGTCAGATGTTGTGCTGCTGCGTCACGCTTCGTAAAGCGTCCGGTTGACTCGATTACGATATCTACTCCGAGTTTACTCCAAGGTAAATCCAGAGGATTTCTTTCAGCTAGAATTTCAATGCGTTTGCCATCAATAATCATCGTACGGCCATCAATTTCTACTGAATTAGGGAGAATCCCGTGTACAGAATCGTACTTGAACAAATGCGCTAATAAATCAGGGCTTCCCAAATCATTGATGGCAACCACTTCAAAGGGAAGGGATTGCGTTAGTGCGGCACGCAGTGTAAGTCGACCAATTCTACCAAAACCATTAATTGCTACTTTTAAACTCATTTTAGGTAACCTCCTCTTAATAATCCGGCAATTATAACCGGACACACATTAAATAATGCTCATGATAAACATTATTCTGTGCAAATAAACAAATTCCTGCTTATAAAATGTTTGCTCACACAAAAATTATAATGTTTGTCCGTTTTATAGTTCCCGATAAAGAAGAAAAACTTGCAAAGGATTGCTTTGCAAGTTTTAGATCAGATCAATTATTATATTGTGAGCTACCCTTTAAATTTTAACTGTTTCAAAAGTGATCAGGCCTCTCAATAATTATAAATTTAACGTTCTACAATCAGTGCAATACCCTGTCCGCCGCCAATACATAGCGTAGCCAACCCGCGATGGGCATTCCTGCGTTTCATTTCGTGGAGCAAGGTCACCAGAATACGTGTTCCAGAAGCTCCAACGGGATGACCAATGGCAATTGCTCCACCATTCACATTCGTTTTCTCCATATTAAGTTGCAATTCTTTAGCAACCCTTAATGTTTGTGAAGCAAATGCTTCGTTAGCTTCCACGAGATCGATATCTTCAATTTTAAGACCAGCTTTCTCTAAGGCTTTACGGCTAGCAGGGATAGGGCCAGTGCCCATAATTCGTGGATCTACGCCAGCTGAAGCCCATGAAGTAATGGTTGCAAGAGGAGTTAGTCCTAGTTCTACAGCTTTCTCTTTCGCCATGACGACGACGGCAGCAGCTCCGTCATTAATTCCTGAAGCATTGGCGGCAGTGACTGTTCCATCCTTTTTAAATGCACCTTTTAGTTTAGCAAGGCCTTCATAAGTTGCGCCAAAACGTGGAAATTCGTCCTGGGAGAAAACGATTGGGTCGCCTTTGCGTTGGGGGATGGAAACTGGTACGATTTCCTCATCATACTTACCAGCTTTGATAGCCGCTTCCGCACGATTTTGACTGGACACTGCATACTTATCTTGTTCTTCGCGAGATATGCCAAACTGCTCGGCAATATTTTCAGCGGTTATACCCATATGAATGTTGTCGAAGGCATCCGTTAAAGCATCGTTAATCATGGAATCGACAAGAACTCCATTACCCATTTTATAACCGGTACGTGCTTTAGGAAGAAGATGAGGGGCTAAGGACATACTTTCCATCCCACCCGCTACAACAATGTCAGCGTCCCCAGCGATGATGGCTTGAGCTGCACAGACGACAGATTTGATACCGGACCCGCATACTTTATTAACCGTCCAGGAAGGAACTTCCTGAGGAATACCGGCTTTGATTGCCGCTTGACGAGCGGAATTCTGCCCTAAGCCAGCTTGGATTACGTTGCCTAATATAACTTCATCCACCTGATCTGGGGTAATACCTGCTCTGAGCATAGCTTCTTTAATGGCAATTGCACCTAACTCAGCTGCTGACATTTGCCCTAATGTACCACAAAAGGTACCAACTGGGGTACGTACTGCACTTACTATAACAACGTCTCTCATTTTTGAACACATCCTTCAAAAGTTATTTCTGCTATTCAATTATTCAATGACTATTGGAGGATACCATCTCCTTAGTCTGGGGTAAAGGGTCAATGAGGGGACCTATTTAGCAAAGCGCCTTGGAAAGGCGCTTCGCTAAGAGGTAACTATCTATATTAATTTGCTGGTGCACTGAGTTATTTAAGGATGTGGGCCGCGATAACTACGCGTTGGATCTCATTAGTTCCTTCATAAATTTGGGTAATCTTGGCGTCACGCATCATCCGTTCAACCGGATACTCACGGGTATATCCATAACCACCGAAGAGTTGAACTGCCATAGTGGTTACATCCATCGCAGTGTCGGAAGCAAAACATTTAGCCATAGCAGAGAATTTACTAACCGGTTGAGTATGCTGCGAGGCAATAAAAGCTGATTGATAAACGAGGAGACGGGCTGCTTCAATTTGCATAGCCATATCAGCTAATTTAAATTGAGTGTTTTGGAGCGTAGAAATGGGTTTTCCGAACTGTTCTCTTTCTTTAGTATAATTAAGAGCTGCTTCATAAGCGCCTTGGGCAATACCTAAAGCTTGAGAAGCGATACCGATACGGCCATAATCAAGTGTTTGCATAGCGACTTTAAAGCCTTGTCCTTCTTTACCAAGCAAGTTTTCAGCGGGAATTCTGCAATCTTCGAATACTAATTCATAAGTGGCTGAAGACTTAATCCCCATTTTTTTCTCTTTTTTACCGAAGGAGAAACCCGGTGTTCCTTTTTCTAGAATAAATGCAGCAATTCCTTTATTACCTTTGCTCTTATCCATTTGAGCTGTAACCACATAGATATCAGCATAGTATCCGTTGGTGATAAAAATTTTGCTGCCGTTTAAGATGTAGGAATCTCCATCCTTAACAGCTGTTGTTCTTGTTCCTGAAGCATCGGATCCAGCCATGGGTTCTGTCAAGCCAAAAGCTCCAAGTTTTTCACCGGTTGCTAAGGGGGTTAAGAATTTTTTCTTTTGCTCTTCAGTACCAAACATGTTGATAGGGTTAGCACCTAAACTGGAATGAGCGGAAATGGTTACTCCCATGGAAGCATCGACACGGGAAAGTTCTTCGACAGCGATAGCATAGGAAATATAGTCTGCACCAATACCGCCGTATTCTTCAGGGAATGTGATTCCAGCTAAGCCGAGGTCAGCCGCTTGTCTGTAAAGATCCATAGAAAATTCTTCATTCTCGTCACGCTCTTCTAAGCCTGGTTTGCACTCTTTCTCAGCAAAATCGCGAACCATTTTACGCATCATTTTATGTTCTTCAGTTAATTCGAAATTCATTAATAATCAATCCTTTCAACTCTACAATTTAATTTTTTTAGATTAATTAATTTAACATTAAGATCTTATTTACCTTGGAATGCTGGTTTGCGTTTTTCCACAAAGGCCGTGCAACCCTCGGTTTGATCCTGGGTACTAAAGGTTAAACCAAAAGCATCTGCTTCAAAGGCTTGGGCACTATCCAAATCCATATTAACGCCCCGCTGAATGGCACTTTTACTGAGCTGAACAGCTGCAGGTGCTCTTCCTGCAATTCTCTTCGCCAACTTTTGAGCTTCTTCCATAAGTGTGTCTACAGGATAGACATGGTTAACTAACCCAATCCGATAAGCTTCTTGAACATCAATGATATCGCCTGTAAAAAGCAACTCACTGGCTAATCCTGTACCGACTAGACGAGGTAAACGCTGGGTTCCTCCAAATCCGGCAGTTAGTCCAAGTGTCACTTCAGGCTGACCAAACTTTGCATTTTCACCCGCTATACGAATATCGCAAGCCATTGCTAATTCGCACCCGCCGCCTAAGGCAAAGCCATTGATTGCCGCGATCACTGGTTGAGGCAATAGTTCAAGTTTGCGGAAGGTTGCCTGACCCAATTGAGCAAATTGCCGACCTTCCAAAGCATTGAAGTCCTTCATCTGAGAAATGTCTGCTCCTGCGACAAAGGCCTTTTCTCCGCTTCCTGTAAGGATTACTGCTTTGACACTGGAATCCCTCCCCAGCTCATCGAGCACGGTGGACAGTTCCGCCAATGTGTCACTGTTTAGGGCGTTTAAGGCTTTGGGACGATTGATGGTCAGAACGGCGACAGCACCGTTCTTTTCTAATAAAAGATTGGTATATTCCACGCTGTCTCCTCCTCTATTTCACAATCCCTTTCATAAGAACGTCTTATTTTCATCTCCGAAAGAGAGGGAAACCAAATTGTTACTTTCTTTACTTAGCGTAATTATAGAAACCTCGGCCAGATTTACGTCCCAGCCAACCTGCTTTAACATATTTGCGCAGTAATGGGCAAGGGCGATATTTATCTCCTAAGCCTTCATGGAGAACTTCCATAATTGAGAGAACTGTATCTAGACCAATTAAATCACCTAAGGCCAGAGGTCCCATCGGATGATTGCATCCTAATTTCATAGCATTATCAACAGCTTCAGGTGTTGTGGCAACTCCCTCAGCTAAAGTGTAAACCGCTTCGTTGATCATGGGGATTAAGACCCGGTTCACCACAAATCCAGGGTTGTCGTTGACTTCCACCGGTGTTTTGTCTAATTTGACACTGAGCTCTTCGATCGCTTTATACACTTCGTCACTGGTGGCTAAACCTCTGATAATTTCAACGAGCTTCATTACTGGTACAGGATTAAAGAAGTGCATCCCAATGACTTTGTCCGGCCGTTTAGTAAACGCGCCAATTTCAGTAATCGGCAAGGATGATGTATTCGTGGCGAGAATCGTATGTTCTGGGCAAATTACATCAAGTTGCGAGAAAACTTGAGACTTAATCGCTATATTTTCCACAGCAGCTTCAATGACCAAGTCAGCCGATGCAGCATCTTGTAAGGAGGTTGATTTGGTAATACGTCCTAAAATGAGTTCTTTGTCCTCCGCCTTAAGCTTACCTTTTTCGACACTACGGCTGAGGTTCTTATCAATGATGCCAAAACCCCGATTTACAAATTCATCTTTAATGTCATTTAAAATGACAGAGTAGCCCGCTTGAGCAGCAACTTGAGCGATTCCTCCGCCCATTTGTCCAGCTCCAATGACCATGATTGTCTTCACGCTTACTCCTCCTTATTTTTATTACGAGTTACAGGTTAAATCAGTAGTTTCGTAATCTAATGAATTTATAATGCAATTCCCGTGCCAATGACTATTCATTAGATTCAAAATTTTCAACTTTCACTTATACCAAGGGATATGGCTCTTTTCGCGCACCAATCAATAAAATGCCGAACTGTTTTAAATGTTCACATTTGTTTACACTTTTTAGTCATTAGTACTCGCAATCCGCTTCAGGGTCCCGACATCAAGAAACGTGTCAACGAATGGAGACATGCTTCCATCGGTTGACACGTTTCTTGATCGTAATCAGTTTTTAACCTTTATATCGACAAAAAATTATTAGGTATTTTGTCTAATATTGAAGATTGTTTAATGTAATTGATGCTTTATAAGCTTCTTGTATAAACCTGCCCGAGATAAGCCTAAGGTTTTAGCGGCTTGAACTTTATTCCCGTTCGCTGTATCCAGGGCATAAATGAGTGCCTCTTTTTCGACCCCACTGAGAATAGCCTCCAAGGAACCGCCGGCAAAAGGGCGTGCTTCGCGCCCATCTAAGATTTGCAGGTAATTTGGCAGATGTTTAAGCTGAATTTCTGAGCCGTCAAGCATGTTAAAGGCCCTCTCAATAATATTTTCAAGTTCTCGAATATTACCTGGCCAGCGATGTTTCATAAGAACATTTTTCGTCTCTGTCGTTATTCCCGTGACAGATTGCGCAAATTGGAGGTTGAATTTCTTAATAAATGTTTCGATCAGAGCCTCGAGATCATCCATCCTTTCCCGTAAAGGAGGAATGGTAAACGTGACAACGTTTAAGCGATAATAAAGATCCTCGCGGAATTGCTTGTCGCGAATCATAGCTTCAAGGTCACGATTGGTCGCGGCAACCAAGCGCACGTCTACTTTCCGTGGCTTACTGCTTCCTAAGCGTTCAATTTCCCGATCCTGCAGAACACGCAATAGCTTGGCTTGCATGGCCATCTCCATGTCCCCAATTTCGTCAAGAAATAGGGTGCCCTTATCCGCAAGTTCAAATTTCCCCAACTTGCCCCCTTTACGGGCTCCAGTAAATGCTCCTTCTTCATAACCAAACAATTCAGATTCGAGCAGGTTTTCAGGTACTGCCGCGCAGTTTACCTTAATGAAGGGACCTTTACTGCGAGAACTTTCCGTATGAAGCAGTTGAGCAAACAATTCTTTTCCAGTCCCGCTTTCTCCTCTTAAGAGCACATTAGACCCTGATTTAGCAACGCGAAGAGCGGTTTGAACTAACGCGATCATTAAGGGGTTTTTCCCTTTTAAGAGTTGCAGGGCAGAACAATTTTTCTCTAACATAGTTTTTTTATAGTAGTCCAGTTCGGATCGTAAGGAATCAACTTTTTTCGTTAAGGCGTAGAGTTCGTTAACATCTTTGAAGACAACTTTTCCGAAAGCCCCCACGATCTCTCCATCCTGGATAATCGGGATTCTACTAGCGATAATTTCGTGTCCGTTTAAATCATGAATATATCCATGCACAGGTTTGCCCGTTTCCAGAACTTCTGTAAATTTAGGGTTGTCGTAGATCTCGGTAATGGGTTTACCAACCATATCCTCAGGGGATTGCAGGAAAAAGCTTGCAAAGGCCTCATTCGTCATCGTAATAATTCTTTCTTTATTAACCACGATAAGTCCATCGTAAGCCGTATTGATGACGACCTCGAGGATGCGTTGTAGTTCTTTAGTCTTCTCATGCTCGATAACCAAATTGTCAAGAAGATTTTGGAGAATTGTGATATCTTGGAATACAGCCGCAGCTCCAACTAATTCACCATGCACATAAATTGGGGTGCGACTGCTTAATAAGATGCTATTATTAAATGTAAACTTCTGGCCTAACTCAGCAATTCCGTTTTCAAAAACTCGAAGCAACCCGGTTCCTGGGATAACCGTAGAAACTGACTGCCCTACTAGATCCCGGTCGGGGATTTTCAATATATTATAAACGGCGCGATTAGCATAAATAATTCGGCCCTGTGGATCGACGGCAATGATTGCGTTATTCGTATTGTCGAGAATCTCATCAAGGGTAATCGAGATGGTTTGTCCCTCCAGTAACATTGGCCAACCTCCCGTAATTTTAATATTATAATATTTTATTCGACAAAAAAAGTGGCGACTCCTTCCTGAACCGTCAATTGTTGTGCACAGTGGATAATAAAAATCGGAATATTTCAAAGAATTATCTAATTCAAAACAAATAAAGAGGAGTGTGCTATTTGGCTTTTTTTAGCACACTCCTCTTATTTTACCGAGTTGTCCAGGGTAACGATTTTTGAATATTTCGCTCTTTGTGTGTATCAAACTCTGTATAATGCGGGTCACTTTTGGTGGCTGGGTCCTTTGGTCGTGAAACTTTCTTGTGGGCGCCCATATATATCCTTCCTTTCAGGTCAGAATATAGTGAACTAACCTAAAAATAGTTTTTCCCGCTTCTGAAAATCATATTCTACTAATTTCTTCAGTTTAGTCTTCATTTTCAGTTCAATCTCAAACTAACATTTTGGAATTACGCTCACTCTCAACTTGCATGCTATAATTAAATAAATCTTCCCGCTCGTAGCGAAGAATGATACCTTTTCACTGGAAATAATCTAATATGGAGGGATAATGTGGCAAAAGATCATCAAATTCGAGAAATGTTAACCCGTAAATTTTTTTCAGGTAATATGCCACCTGAGTTCATAGATTTCTGCCTAGCGCATGGCCGAATTCGTCATTATACGCCTAAACAATACCTTTATTTCTCGGGTGAGGAAGGAAATACGGTTTATTTTCTGATCTCTGGTCGAGTTCGGCTGTATTTAATGAGTGAGTTTTCAGAGAAGATTATTCGTGTACTTAGTCCTCCAGTTTTTTTCCCAGAAGTAATTTTAGACGGAAAACCATATCCGCATGCTGCGCTTTGCATCGAAGATGCAGAAGTATTAACCATTGATCTCCAAACCTTTATTCGTTTTATAGAAGGCAATCCAGCCATTCTCTGGGTTTTCTACCGCGAACTCGCTTTAGACTTGCGCCGTTCCTATCGGCAAATTAAAAATCTTTCGCTGGGAGATGCCCGTCTGCGCTTAGGTGCCAAGCTGTTTGCTTTAGCCCATGTCCATGGCCAACCCTCATTGAACGGAGTTTTAATAACGATTCCCCTATCCGCGACAGAGCTTGCCGGGATGTGCAGTCTTGCTCGTGAGTCTGTTAGTCGCATCTTGGGAGAATTAAAGGAATTAAAAATTATTGATATTAAGAAAAAGAACATCACTGTCTTTGATCCTGAAATTCTTCGCCGCTGGATTCATGAGCGCTCTTCCCGTTCACGCTCGACACTAGACTAATCTTATTATCATTAAGGTAGTGCGTTAATCTTTCTTGTGGACCTGCATCCTTGATATAGCCACTCATGATATCGGAAATCCAGGTTACCACTTCTTCGTCTGTCGGAACTTGTCCAGCGAATTTTGCAAATTGAGGGTGTCGCCCCACTCGTCCTCCCAAACGCAAGCTCCAACCGCTTTCTCCAGGGATCAACGTTCCAGAAGGACACACTCTGAGACAATCTCCACAGGAAATACAACGGGTATTGTCAATAGTTATCCCGTTCGGCTGGCAAGTAATGGCTTCTTCTAAACATGTGCGTTCACAGGCTTTGCACACTGAACACTGAGCATCAGTAATCCGAGGAGTTACATATCCTGATATGCCAAAATCTTTGATATTCGGTTGAGAACATCCATTGGGGCAACCGGCCAAACAAACCTTCGGGAGATGGTGGTTAAGAACAGGGCGAAACTTATCTTGAAGAATTTGAAGCAAGTTCAATTCAGTTAGTTTTATCTCCAGTTCATCATAAAGATTGTGCCAATCACGCGCTGCCTTCGGACAATTGGGACGACAATGTTCAAGCTGAAATCCCGTTTGTTGCATATCAATTCCCCCAGCAATTTGAAATTTTCATTTCGACAACTAGAGATAGTGTAACAATAATTCGCTTCATGTAGTGTGGCTTGAATCACAGTTATTAAATCCTGACATGAACGAAAATTTATACTTTCCGCCTAGTACAAAAAGAACTGGCATTTAGCCAGTCCAAGTAATCTTAGGTTTCTTATCCTATTCGTTTAGATCCACTCTCTTTCCAGTTACAAGATATACGATCTCTTCAGCGATATTTGTACAATAGTCTCCCATGCGCTCCAGAAAACGACATGCAAAGATTATGTAATTAGCTTGAGTTACCTTTTGGGGATCGGCCATCATTATGACCCGTAGTTCTCCAAAGACATGAGAATAAATCTTATCAATTTCATCATCCATCATGGACATTTCTGCTGCTGCTTTACAATCTTCCTGTACATATGCTTTGAGCCCAAGATCGATCATTTCTTGAACCAAGACACTCATCCGGGGAATGTCAACTAAAGGTTTAATCAATTGTTCTCGACCTATTCTGATGGTTAACTTTGCCAGGTCGACAGCTAAATCGCCCATTCTTTCTAAATAAATGGAGATTTTAAAACCTGCTACAAGCTTGCGTAAATCCAAAGCAAAGGGTTGCTGCGTAGCGATTAGAAGAATACATTTTTCTTCAATACTTGCTTGTAGATCATTGACGGCTAAATCCCCTACAACGATGGTGTTAGCTAATTCCATATCCTGGTTGATTAATGACTGGATGGCAAGACCAATCCGTTGGTCTACCATCTTCCCTAGATCCAATATATTTAACCGCAGTTCATCCAGATCGTTATCAAATTTCTGGCGAGTCGGCATCTCTAACCCTCCTCTCTATCAAAAAATACAATAACCCTAAGGAAAGTAAAAGCGCCTTAGCCGAAGCGACCGGATATATAATCTTCCGTTTTTTTCCTGGCAGGTCGGGTAAATAGGAGACTTGTGACATCTTCTTCGATTAAATCACCGTTTAAGAAAAATGCCGTTCGATCAGATACTCGCGACGCTTGATGCATGTTATGCGTAACAATAATGATTGTGTATTTATTTTTTAACTCCACAATAAGCTCTTCAATCTTCATAGTAGAAATGGGATCGAGTGCTGATGTGGGTTCATCCATTAACAGAATCTCAGGTTCTACCGCCAATAGCCGAGCAATACAGAGCCGTTGTTGCTGCCCACCTGACAGTCCCAGCGCTGATTTGTGTAAGCGATCTTTGACTTCATTCCATAACGCAGCACCATTAAGACTAGCCTCTACTATTTCGTTAAGTTTTTTCTTATCCGCTTCACCGTGAATCCGAGGACCGTAAGCAACATTTTCGAAAACAGATTTAGGAAAGGGATTTGGGTGTTGGAAAACCATACCTACCCTTTTGCGCAACAACACAACATCCGTGTCAGAGGCATAGATATCCTGTCCATCAATCCGGACTTGGCCTAAGATCTTTACATTAGGATTTAAATCTTGCATCCGATTGAGCGTCCTCAGAAATGTGGACTTGCCGCATCCAGATGGCCCAATCAGAGCAGTCACGCTTTTCTCGGCCATTGCCAAGCTTATGTTACTTAAGGCCTGTTGTTCACCATAAAAAAGGTCGAGGTTACTGACCACGATCTTATCCATTTCAATTTCTCCTTATAACGCACTTAATTCCTCTTACTCCTACTCCTTATCTTTCCCAAGGAGTCGGTGTTGCAGCCAACGGCTGGGTAGTGTTAAACAAATGTTAAAGATGATGACCATAATGATAAGCAGTGCAGCGGTCCCATCTGCAATTTGGTCAGCATTTGTCCCCGGTAACGGATTTGACTTAGCGGCAAATAAATGCACAGCCAAAGTTTCTCCAGCAGCTAAGGGATTAATATCAAACAATTTACGGGAAACATTCATCCCAGCTGTAAAAATTAAAATAGCTGTCTCACCCAAAGCCCTGCCTGCGACCAGAGTAACTCCTGTAATGAGCCCCGGTAGAGCAGTCGGCAGTATTACTTTACGTAAAGTTTGCCACATTGTAGCCCCTAAGGCTAAGCTGGCCTCGCGATAACTTTTAGGTACCGTTCGCAGAGACTCTTCAGTTACGCGCACTAAGATCGGTAGATTGAGTAACGCCAAAGTGGCAGATCCTCCTAAGATTGTGAATCCCAAACCTAGCTTATTGACAAAAATAATCATGCCAAAGAGACCAAAAACTATTGACGGAACGGTGGCAAGACTCTCTGTGCTCAAACGAATAAGGTCGGTTAATTTATTTTGGGGGGCATATTCAGCTAAATAAATTCCGGCACCCAACCCCACGGGCAAAGAGAAGGCTAAGGAAAGGGCCAGCAGATAAAAGGAGTTGAATAATTGGCCTCGCACTCCTTCTGGACCATTGAAGAAATCAGGGGTCAAATAAGGTAGACCTCGTCCTAAAATATAAACAAGAAACGCTATTAATAAAGCTACAATGACTATGGCTACTAACCACAGCATAGTGCTGGCAAAACGGTCAGTTTGGCGAGCTTTCAACGGGCCGCCCCCTTTCTCACTGCCGTTCGAACAAGAATGATCAAACCTAAAGCAATGAATAGCAAAATGAAGGACATCAAAAATAGCGCATTGTTCCAAGTCGAGCCAAAAGGAGTATTCCCCATTTCCATAACTATGTCACTGGTTAAAGTTGATGTAGGAATTACTAAGGAACTAGGGAAACGTGGAGAATTTCCAATGACCATTTGCACCGCCATTGTCTCGCCAATAGCCCTAGCCATCGCTAATATAACGGCCGTTAATATTCCTGGCGAAGCTGCAGGTATTAGAACCCGATAGATTGTCTGCCAACGAGTTGCCCCTAAAGCAACGGAAGCTTCTTTATAGGTTTTTGGCAGGGAGCGTAGGGCATCTTCTGAAAGACTGATAACCGTTGGTAAAATCATAATTGAAAGAACGATTCCAGCTGCCAATACACCATAACCCGTAGAAGAGTTGGTGGACCTTCTAATGAAGCCAACAACGACCGTCAGCCCGACATATCCGTAAACAACTGAAGGGATCCCTGCAAAAAGATCGGTAGCAGGACGCATAAACGTCCTTACCCATGGTGGAGCAATTTCGGCCAAAAAGATAGCTCCAGCCAGCCCCAGTGGCCCTCCAAGCAAAATGGCGATTAAAGTTGTCCCAATCGATCCGGCGATAAATGTGAGGGCACCGAATTGGTTGGAGTCGGGTTGCCATTTGCTGCTTGTAAAAAACTCCAGCACACTTACTTGTCGAAAGGTGGATAAACCCTGCATTCCAACAAACCATATGATACAAAGGATAATCAAAGAGACCAAAACCGCGCTACTAATAAATAAATATCGGGACAGACGGTCATTAAAATACACCTTGGACTTACTGTGAGGCAAACTGTTACACCCCCAGACGTTTTAATAATTTTTTCCTTAAATCATAGATAAGCTACTTTTACGGTTTTCGGATTGAAATCACTTTGCTTGTTATAGTCTACTCTATTTGTGTAAACTAAAAATTAAGAGAGTGTAAAGTTTAGGTTAAATTCGCCGTGATGGCGAGAAGGGACCGCTGGCCATGAATGGCCGAGTGTGTCCCTGTAAAGCCATGACTCGAACAGGACCGTTCGTGGTTAGAGCGCCGCCCGAAGACACTGTCTTCGCACGTATTAGCCCTTCTTGCAGGATGGCAAGGCGCAGTGATGGCGAGATATAAAATATGAAACGATAAGTAATACTTTCCTGACTAGACTAAAATAGAAGCAAGGAATAACCTTGCTCCTATTTTAGTCTATATGTTACAAATGATGGGATCGTTATTTAGCTTAGACTTCACAAAACCTGCTAGGGACCAAATTACTTTTTCATCTTGGTGGATGGGATGAAACCAGTCTTTTCAACGTTTTGATCTTGGAATTCCGGGCTGCTAATATAGTCTAAGAAGAGTTTTACCGTACCCGTTGCTTCCCCTTTAGTATACATATGCTCATAGCAATAGATGGGATATTGTCCACTAGTTACAGCGTCCGCACTGTATGCTACGCCATTGAATTTTAGAGCCTTGACGGTATCTTTTAAGTAGGCAGCATCAATATAGCCTATTGCCCCAGGGGTTTGACCAACACCTGTGAGTAAGTTACCTGTAGAATCTTGAGCGGCGGCAGCGTCAGTCATTTTTTGGCCGTCCATTACGATTTTTTCTACATTCAGACGTGTACCGGAAGAGGCTGCACGACCGATGATTGATATCTTTTCATCTTGACCACCAACATCTTTCCAGTTGGTAATTTTTCCGGTAAATATGTCCGCAGCTTGAGCTTTGGTCAAGTTGTCAATGGTGACATCTTTGTTAGCAATAAGTATGAAAGGAGCTACGCAAACTTCGTGATCGACCAATCCTTGACTTTTCAGTTCATCCGGTGCAAGAACGTCAGAGTTTCCAATTTCAATAGCACCACTTGCCACATTGTTTAGACCAGTCATCGATCCGCCGCCGCTAATGTTTACTTGCACACCAGCATTTTTAGCCATGAATTCATCGGCAGCTAATTTAACGAGTGGCTGGAGAGCTGTTGAACCTGCGGCAGAAATAGTTTTCTTATCAATCGTTGTTGCAGCACTTGGAGTTGGGGTTGGAGTCGATGGAGCAGCTGTTTGTCCACATCCGACCAGGACCATTAAAGCAACTAAAGTCGTACCAACAAGAGCAATTTTTGATTTTGTTTTAAACAATTTTATTTCCTCCTTAAATTTCCTTCAGCCCAAATTGATTATACTGGAAGTTTGTAAAGTCTTAATGAAATCAATGTAAAGTTTAAGTTAAAACTTCATTTTTTATTCTCGGCGAGCAAAAAGGTACCCCACTCCCCTGACTGAATCCAGGACTGGTCCTAAAGCCTTTAACTTATTGCGCAAATGACTAATATGCACATCAAGGGTTCTACTATCAGTGCTGGAAAGGTAGCCCCAGACCTTCTGAATTAGGTATTCACGGCTAAATACTTGGTAAGGATTAGCTACGAAAAGTACCAACAATTCAAATTCTTTCACTGTTAAATTTAGCGGTTTAGCTGCAATTGTAGCAATGTAACTTTCTTGAACTATCTCTAAGGACCCCCATCTCAAAGGACCGTTTGATAATTCATTTTTCCGTTGCCCTTCTCTAAGCCTCGCCTTAATTCTGGCAGATAATTCTCTAGGACTAAAAGGTTTTGTTAGGTAATCGTCAGCTCCTAACTCAAGCCCGATTACTTTGTCCGCTACATCGGTACGGGCACTTAAAATGATGATTGGAATGCCTGCAGTTTCCTTTTGGGCCCGTAATATTTTACACACATCATAACCATCAATGATAGGTAGCGTTAGGTCAAGAATTATAAGGTCGGGCTTTTCTCTTTTGGCAAGATCTAATCCCTGCTCGCCATCAGAGGCGATCAAAACAACAAATCCCTCTTTTTCTAAACTAAACTGAACTAACTCTTGTATTTGAACATCGTCCTCTACAAGTAAAACTTTGTTCACATCTTAGCTCCCCCCAATACAGGCCCTCCTTTACAAAGGTAAGTTTAATTGACTAACACTATATTAATAGTCTTTTGTAAAGTCTGAATGAAGAGAATGTAAACTTACTGTTAAACTATTTCTAGCCGATTTTTTGTTCGATTTCTAAATTCATACTTATTTGAAGCATATTTTCTACAACCCGATCGGTAGAGTGACGCCGCAAAGCAACGGCAGCATTTCCTCTCATTCTCTCTATTTCCTTAGGATTTGCCAATAAACGACTCAGAAAATAACCCAATTCATCTTCAGTGCCCGCAACGTATCCTGCACCGATACGTTGCACAAAATTCGCATTTTCTTCTTCCTGACCGGGGATTGGATTGTAGATAATCAATGGTAAGCGCTTCGTTAGGGCCTCGGAAACAGTTAAACCGCCGGCCTTAGTAACTATCAGATCAGAAACTGCCATTAGTTCCTCCACATTATGCACGAACCCCAACCGTACCATTGGTTTACTAGACCGCTCGATCAGCTCTTCTAAAGAATGATATAGTTTCTTGTTTCTACCACAAACAATAATAGTTTGAACAGGGACTTGAGATTCTGTAATTATATTGCAGATTTTTTTTGTGCTCTCTAAGCACCCATACGCCCCTCCCATCACTAGATAGGTGGGAAGTTCAGGATTTAAAGCTAACTTGGAAAAAATATGTCGCCGATCCAATTCTCTCTCAAATTTTGGGCTGACCGGAATCCCGGTAACCTGAATACGTTGCGCTTTGATTCCCCAAGACACTAAACTATTCTTTACTTCTTCACAAGCTACCATGTAGCAATCAACACCTGAATGGACCCAATGACTGTGAACCGTATAATCCGTAATTACGGTGATAACCGGCACATTGAGAATTTGCTCCCGTCTCAATTGAGCTAGAATTGATGAAACTGTGGGATAAGTACATACAATAAGATCTGGTTCAAATTCCTGAATATATTTAAGAAAATCGCTTCGCCCCAACTGACTCAGAAAACGTTGAATCTTCGATTCAGGTTGTAGTTTCGCAGTTCTATAATAAAATTTCCCCCAAAGTTTCGGGGTATGTTTAATCATTTCAATGTAAACATTTTTGGCCATCGTGTTAAACCGTTTACTCAAGAAATCACCGAAATCTAAATGAATAATTGTGGCATGAGGTTCTTTGCTAAGTATACCTTCAATAACAGCTTCTGCCGCCCGGAAATGTCCGTTTCCAAACGCTGCCGAAAATACGAGAACTCTTAACTGTTTCAACACTTGCCCTCCCTCTCGGACGACCATTCTCTCACTCCCTTTCCAAGCAGACTGGCCGGAAGAAAATTCATCTGAAATCTGCGCAAGTCTAAATAATCAACTATCTAATCGATTACTAACAAAATCTAAAAATCCCGCAGAAGTAGCAATGGTCAGAGGAATCAATAGTTCTGCAGCCTTAATGTAGCTCTTTTCAGAACACCCTTTGTCTTGAGATACCAAGGGATATAGAGGGGCAGATAGGCTCGCATTATGATCAATCCATTGAGCTGGATGAGAAAAAGGCAAATAGATACCTTTTGTTGCCGGAAACTTATCCCAGTTCTTTGACGCCCATGTTTCGAACTCTCTGTGACCGTCGAAAACAACCCCCAAGGAATGGTGTGGTACGCACATATCTTGTACTAGATGTAGCGCAGCTCCTAGAAAAAACATACCTTTAGCGATGTTCTTTGGGAAAAAAGTAAAAGCTCTATTGAAATAATACTGACACTCTGCCGTAGCATCTGGCCAACCGCTGATTCCTTGCTTATCAGGATGGCTATAAAAATGATTGACGTTTTTCCAACCTCTGTCAGCCCAGTATAGACCCTTTGTCAGCGTAGAATGATGAGCCTTGAATAATGTGGCTACATCTTCTTTTCCGTCCTGCTTCAAGGTAATATATGCCTGTTCTAGACAACGAACGTGGGTTACGCCTGGGGAGTCGAGAAAATATTGCAAGGGGCCTGCTGATGCAAGCAGTAACTTTGTCATCTTACCAAGTGTCTGACCAATAATCTTCTCATACACTTCCAGTCAACACCTCTCCTATGTACTTAAGATAATTTTAAGGCATGACTGTAAAGGGGATATTATTCTCCTGTTAAGAAACAACTAGGTTCTGTTAAATTTGAGTTATTTATTACAGAATTATTAGAACCACTTTTCTATATTCAAAATTTTCTGGATCATAATTTAAATAAAACTATGCAAAGGTTGGTCTCAGGGGATAAATTTAACAATAAATTTACATTCAGTTCATCATGCTTTTACATTCAAATATTATGATTATGAAAGGATATACAAGAAATGACTAAATGAGCCCGCACATTTCTTAGCCATGAGAAGGAGTTTTCGAATGTTTAAGTCGATAGATATGAGCCAACAAAAGCTATACCGTCTGCTTAGAGACAAGAAAACGATCTGGGTATTATATCTTGATATCATTAAATTTCATGAAGTAGAATTTCGTTACGGCTATAAAATTTGCAACCAAATTCTGGCAGAAATCGAAAGTGAACTTAACCTTACACTCAAACAACAACGCGGTCTCTATCTGTTTTCTCATTTAGAATGCAGGGGTGGAGATGACTTCGTTGTTTATTTTGTTCCAGGAGAAAACATATGTTGGGACTTATCAGAAGTCATCGAGCAGTGGGTTCTCCCTTTGGAAGAACGGTTCAACCGTAGAATTAGGAAAATGGTTAGTGAAAAAATATGCTTGCGCTCTGGACTTGCGCGCTGCACTAACGAAGTTGGTCGAAGTGCCGATTATTTACTATATGCAGCTGTAAAAGAGGCCTTCCTCCTCAATAAATCCGAACCCGATCCTCATTTTTTTGCGCGTCGCAAAGAGATTTCCCAGCTAATTGAAGAACCGGATAAATACTTAAAAGCTGCTTTTCAGCCAATCATTGAAACCCGAAACGGAGTGGTGTTTGGTTATGAAGCGTTGGCCCGTATACCGGGCACCACCTGTTTTAACAATATAGCTGACCTTTTTCCATTTGCCGAAAAGATCGGGCAGCTCTATCCGATCGAAACGCTCTGCCGACGTCAAGCTATTACTTCCTATCATACTGTTGCCCAAAATAAAGAAATGCTTTTTCTTAACATTAACCCCCAAGTCCTAATCGACTCCGAGTTTGCCTCCGGCCATACTAGAAAGCTACTTATTGAAAAAGGATTAACCCCCTCAGATGTTGTGCTGGAAATTACTGAGCGAAGCGCTATAGAAGATTTTTCCACCTACCGCGATGCCTTAGATCACTATCGCAATCAGGGTTACCTAATTGCTTTAGATGACGTCGGGGCCGGCTACTCCTCTTTGCAATCTGTAGCAGAGCTACATCCAGACTTTCTTAAAATTGACCGGTCTCTAATTCAGGGAGTAAATGCTGATCCTATCAAATGGGCTTTGCTGGAAACGTTTGTAACATTCTCTAAGCGTATTGGGTGCCGTATCATTGCCGAAGGTGTAGAAACGGCAGAAGAAATGCGTACAGTGGTTCAATTGGGGGTGGATTATGTCCAGGGATTCTTTGTTGCAAGGCCAACCTTTGAACGGAAGAATATAAATCCTGCAGTCATGGAAATCTTGGATCCAGAACGTCTACATATCTCAATAGATCAAAGTCCGATTCTTTCCATGGTGGAACCGTTACCTTTGTTCGAGAGCAACGCCCTTATCAATACCGTCGAAACATACTTCCGTGAGCACCCCCACCAATGGCTAGTCGGGATAACCGAAAACGCCCGTTTGGTCGGGGTGATGCAACGCGACAGGCTTTTCGCCGCCTTAGGTACCCGTTATGGGATTCCACTCTATTTGGAACGTACCGTTCCCATTTTGATGGACACTAATCCACTAATAGTGGAAGACACCACTCCCTTGGAAGTGGTGTCTAGTCTAGCTATGCAACGCCCGGATGCGCAACTATATGACGGTATTATTATCGCTAACCAACGTAAGCCGATTGGCATGGTTTCAGTTGCCAATCTTATAAAAGCTATGTCTGAGCGACAGATAAAGCTGGCCCGAGGAGCTAACCCGCTGACGGGATTGCCTGGTAACCTGCGCATTGACCAGGAGATCCGGCAACATATAGAACGCGGTTTGAGCTTTGGCCTGATCTATGTTGATCTTAACAAATTCAAATATTATAACGACTCTTACGGTTTTCAGCAAGGAGACTTAGTTATCAAAATGTTGGGAGAGCTTTTGCTGAATGAATCCTATAATACTGCAGAGGAAACCTTTGTTGGACACATTGGTGGCGACGATTTCATTATAATTTCTACACCCTCGGACCTGGACAAGCTAGCAGTTACCATACTCGCTCAATTTGCAAAATCTTGTGAGCAATTACCTGGTTCAGAAAACCTCAGCGTAGCCTTGGCAGGTCTCATCATAAAGTCAACCGATCAAAATTGGACACCTCTACTCGTTTCTGAGCGAGCTGCCCAGATCAAGAAAGAAGTTAAAGCAATAGGCGGTAACTCTTTTTTGTTAAGATAAAAGGAGCGATGTAAATGAATTGGAACCGGAAACCGAAATGGAGTTGGAAACTAAAATGGAATTGGAAACCAAAGCTGAACTGGAAACCAAAGTGGAACTGGAGACTAAAGTGGAACTGGAAACCAAAACGGAATTGGAAGCTAAAATGGAACCGGAAGCTAAAATGGAATTGGTTTAATAACTGGAAAATGTTCTATAAAATTAATGCTTTAGTCCTGATAATGGTTGTCTTTATGCTTGGATTAAGCTTTATGGGGTATTACTATTATAGACAAGCCAAAGTGGCTATGAACGATATCTACTCGAATTCCCTAATTTCTGTAAAACTAATCAATGAGACGAATGCTAATGTCCGGATGATCCGCAGTGTCAATATAGAGCTTCTTTTGTCGCCTCTGGACAACTCTAAAAAACAAAACCTACTCATTCAGTCAACAGTGCTAAAAGGCCTAATCAATGAATCTCTGGATAACTACACCCCTCTTGCCAAAGAACCCTTTGAAGTTGCAAAGTTAGCAACAGTTAGAGGCGAACTACAAGCGTACAGCGACGAATGGCAAAAAGTAGTTACTCTAATGAATAATAATAAAAGAGCCGAGGCCTATACCTATTTCACGAATAACGTTACCAAAATCTTAGACGATATAAACACCGTGCTTCCTCAACTTGTGGAATTCAGCACTCAAAAAGCGAAAAGTACTATTGTCCGCGAAAATCTAAATTTCGACCGTGCAGAGGAATTTCTGTTCATCTTCCCGCTTGCCGCGGCAGTACTTGCCGTGACCATTGGGGCACTGGTAGCCCGAGCTATTTCCAAACCGTTACAACGAATGCTAACAAATGTTCAAGAACTTGCCTCCGGAAATCTAAAGGTGTCCGAGATCAAAACATACTCTAAGGACGAAGCAGGCCAATTAGCTCAGGCCTTTAATCAGATGACAGTTAGTCTATCTACTCTAGTAAGAAGAGTCTCAGAGTCATCTGAAGAAGTAACTGCCTCTGCTCACGAACTCCTACATATTACGGAACAAGGTACTATGGCCTCCGGTCAAATTGCTGTGGCAATCGCTGAGGTAGCAGGCGGAACAGAAAAACAAGCTGGTGCAGTCAACGAGACCGTGGCAGCTATAGAGCAAATAGACGCTAATATTCAAATGATAGCCGCTGCGAGTCAGTGCGTCACGGATCTCACCTCAAAGACGGCTCTTACTACAGAAAATGGACAAAGGGCTCTTACACAAGCCGTTGAACAAATGGCCAACATCAACCAAGGAACTCAAGTTGTTAAAGAAGCTATCACTGCTCTGGCTGATAGCTCTGAACAAATAGCAGGCATTGCCCAGTTAATCAATGGTATCACTGAACAAACAAATCTGCTCGCCTTAAACGCAGCAATTGAAGCTGCCCGAGCTGGCGAACATGGACGTGGCTTCTCCGTAGTGGCTGAAGAAGTTCGCAAATTAGCTGAAAAGGCCAAAGTAGCGACTGGACAAATCAGTGCTTTGGTCGTGGTCAATAGGGATAACATCGCTCATGCTATCGTTGCTATGGATGCAGAAGAGGTTAACGTCAACGATGGAATTAAAGTGGTCAACACTGTAGGCTGTGGCCTAAGTGACATTTTGAATATGGTCAATGAAGTTTCTGTACAGGTAGGCGAGATTGCCTCTTCAATACAGCAAATGGCAGGTGGTAGTCAGCAAATCGTTTCAGGAGTTCAGGATATCGGAGCTGTTAGCCAGGTTACCGCCGATCAAGCAGCCAAAGCATCTACAGGCATCGATGAATTCACGACTTCTATCGATCAGATTAACTTATCTTGTCAGAGTCTGACAGAATTAGCTCAAAATTTACAAATCGGGGTTAGTACTTTTCGAATCTAGGCGCCCTATTTCCGAAACACGTATCAAGTCAATGCCAATCAATTAAAGTGCCGATAATCATTTCTCTGAAGCTGTAATGCTAACTCAAACATATTTAATTTAAAAAACCACGAGATAATTCAAAGTGAATCATCTCGTGGTTTTAATATCCAAAACGTGAATTAACCCCTTCCTATATTTAGTTTTGCAGTCTCCGCTTTTCGGAGGATCAAAAGCTTCGAGCAATATTCGATCATTTCCCGCCGTCGAACAATCCCTATGAAAATCTGCTGATCATCAACGACAGGCACGAAATTTTGTTCTACAGCTCGAGAAATCAGATCCTCCATTTGGGCATCGATTGTTACTGGCAAATTCTGAACATGTTGTTCAACTTCACTCAGGAAAATATCCTGCGTATTTTGAAATGTTAAACCGGGTGTATTCTTAAGTTTCCAGAGCAGATCTCCTTCAGTAATTGTTCCAACATATCTTCCCTCGCTATTAACGAGCGGGACTGCAGAATAACTGTGATACTCCATCCTCTCTAGGGCCTGACGCATCGTTGCATTTTCTTTAAGATACACGACGTCCTTTTTAGGTATAAGGAAAAAAGCTACATTCATTAACATTACGCTCCATTTTTCAAATTTTCAGATGTCGAATACTATAAATCTAAATAATAACCAAACAATACATATTCATTTTGACGAGTCGAACAGACTTTCAAATCAATTAATGATAAGGTCCATGCTTATATTATAGGGATATCCTTCTAAAAAGAAAAGCAGATAATCAACTACTAAGGGTGACTGATTATCTCCACAGGTTCTGCTTATTATCCAAAAACACTCTTTATAATTTGAAAAACAGGATTATTGGTCTCAAAATTACCTAATAATAAAAAGAGGAAGCAAGTGGCATCCTCTTTTTATTATTAGGTAATTATTTATTCCTTATTTTCTCGGGTTCGATCTAATTCAATCAAAAAGATCCCCCCTGGCAATTTTACTCACATAGTGGTAATGAGCACAAGCCTAGTGCGATGAGCCATTATAATTCTACCCTATCTCAGTACCTATAGAAAATCCCTGGGCAATTTGTTTGCCTATAGCATAGTAATTTCTACTCTCGGGGGCAAATATTAAAGGTTTTATTTGTTCTATAATTGGCTGATCTCCTTTTTCTTGAATGGTCTCATCTATTTTAGCATCCATGACCTCTCCAATAAACTGGGTATGAAGGCCGATTTCAATAACGTGTAAAACTTTACACTCAATATTAATAGGGAATTCACTTATATAAGGGGCATCAACAAGCTCACTTTTAACCGGCGTAAGACCAGTCTTAGCAAATTTATCTTCTTTTTTTCCAGAGACCATGCCAAAATAATCGGCTTCTCTAACATAGTTTTCTGAAGGAATATTTATTGTGAACGCTTTTTTCTCCATAAGGTTACCATAAGTATAAGTGGCTTTGCGTAATGAAACCGCAATGCAAGGCGGAGATGAGCAGCAAATACCTCCCCAAGCAGCAGTCATGGCATTTGGATTGCCTTCGTTATCATAAGTACATATAACGAAAACGGGTGTAGGATAAACCAAAGTTTTAGCACCTAAACTTTTTTTCATATATTTCACCTCTTAATTTTATTGGCCTGGTCTTCCACCAGATTTTTTCTTTTAACCGCAACAAGAATAACTAATTCCCCATTAACCAGTTCCAAGTTAATCTTACTGAGAGCTTTAAACTTTAATATGATCTACATCATTCCCAATATACTCATAGTTTAACATGTTTATGTACGTTATCGACAATCAATTCAGTTGCTCTTCGATATGCCTTGCACGAATAACTGGAGGATAGTTCTCTGGTGTATTCAAAAAGTGCTCTATTACAACTCGGAAACCTTTTTTCATCACGCTGTCAGCTACACCTTTATTGCCGCACCATTCATACTCTGGATGTATCTCTCTCGTTTTAGGATTTTCACATATTTCTTCACACAATGCTACAAATCTCATTGGAATAACACAGTATCCAGTTTCTTCAAGACATTCTCTAGGTTTTGTCCAATCCTACTCTCAGGATTATATACTTCTGCGTTCTCCTACATTTATTCCCTTTCAAGAATACATCAGCTACTCCTGCTCTGATCTCAAAGATTCAAGGACAGCTGGTAACTTGTTTAAAACACTTTAAAGGACGGTTTGTACCAGGACTAGGTCCTATTATTGATTAATGGAAACCTACTCTAAAATCACAAATTTCTTTTCCTGGAGTAATTGTTTCAAACGCAACACTTTAGCATAATAATCGTCATGGTTAGGTAATTATTTAGTGCATCTTTGGCATGAATTCTTGCCAAGTTAAAAATTTCGATACTTGCATCAACATCACATTTATTACTGGCCGGTACAACCTAAGCAAATATTTTGGTTTGTTTTATGTCCTATTACCTCTCCATGCAATCATTTCAATTTCTACTTTTGCCTCTAGTGGTAGTGCTGCTACGCCTATCGTTGTTCGGGCAGGATAAGGGGAAGAAAACTGTTTTGAATATACTAAATTCATCGCATTAAAGTTTCCCATATCAGTTAAAAAAACATTAACTTTAATGACATCATCCATAGTTAAACCTGTTGAAATTAGGACATTGATTAAATTCTTAAAACATTGTTCAGTTTGAATAATAATGTCTCCCGAAAGTAGTTCTCCCGTTTTGGGGTCTATAGGTGTTTGTCCAGAAAGGTAAATTAGATCCCCCGATTCGACGGCATGTGAATATGGACCAACAGAGACTGCCTCTTCAGCGTTATAAGCTTTTCTTGGCATTTACAAACCTCCCTTGTAATATCTTTTGATTTTCTTTGGTTTTTGCACGTTTTCATAGAATTCGCACAAAACGCATAATTCAGAGAAATTGAGCATGGCAAAGCTAACATGACTAGGTGTCAGTTTTGCTCCCCTGCTGAGTCCTTTGCTCTAATGGTGTAATCTGCGACTGACTACCAGCTCTTTTGTCAATGCTAGGTACTATGATTTGTATACATTCTGGAATGACCCTTTGGTATATTAGGGTTGATGTACTATTTTACACGAATCGTTGCCGTATCCCTGGTTGGTAAAAAATCCACACTAATCCCCGAATCAAGCAATATAAAATTTAATTAGGAGAGAAATGAACAAAATTACAAGAGAAATAATCAGAAAGGCTTTTACAATCCGGGCACCTCTTTTTATTGCAAGAGCACTACCTAAATAGTTCCCTGCTATATTGGCAATTGCTAATGGAATGCCTAGAGAAATTATTACTTTGCCGTCTATAAGAAAGACGATCAATGCACTCAAACACGACGCTAAATTAAACACCTTAGCTGTAGCTGAAGCCTTGACGAGATCCATTCCGAGCCATAAGTAGAAAACTAATATTAAAAAACTACCAGTACCTGGTCCAAAAAAACCATCATAAAAACCTAGTGAAAAGCAGATAAAGGAAACCTTTATCTGTAATCCTTTCACAGGTAAATCTTCATCCCCAACACGTTCCTTTTTAGGTACAAGAGTAATTAGCATGGCTAAGGGTAAAAGAAATACTATAATTTTACCCACAGTGTCGTTTTGAAAGATTAGTATTGCTTTTGAGCCTAAAAAGGCTCCAATAAGTGAGAATAAAATTCCCATAAAAACGACTTTCCATATAACTTTTTTACTTCGCACGAAATTTATAAGTGCTATGATTGTACCGGAAGTACCAGCAAATTTATTCGTCCCCAAAACAGTTTGAGGTGGAATTCCTGCGAATAAAAGTGCGGGGATCATTAAAAGACCGCCACCACCTGCAATGCTGTCTATGAACCCCGCTAGAAAGGAAATTATTGATAGAATTACTGTCACTGTTGCACTATCGACGTTTAACATACGCCAACCACCTCATTCAGTCAAAATATACATTATCCGTCAAATCTCTGTTCTTATACAGAATAGCTGTCGCTATAGCCACAACCCAGGTAATTATTCCAGTAGGGGCGCACAGCGGTAGTTTATGGTCATATAGGCTTTCCCGCTGTTTACTTTTGCATATTAACTTTCATCGCATAAGGAGCTAGCATATCGCAAACTTGGCGAATATTTATCTGCATTATACGTTCGATTTATGTTTTCAATTGATCGTGAAGAAGTATTGTAGAGGACAGGCAGAGATAGTGCCTTATTCAGATGATTATGCGCCACGAAGGCGCGTTTATGCGACAGGGACTGTCGCATAAACAGTAGCTAATGCTAAACAGAAGATGAGGGTGGATCCCTCAGAATCATTTTACAGGTATAGATTCCAAACCACCTAATGCTGATTTGGTCAAAAGTCATGGTAGTGAGCATTAAGAAAGGTGAAGTTTGACCGCTTCAGGTAAGTGCTATGGAGACGAATACAAATGAACCGCTGATAACGTGTCGAAAACGTAGGAACGTCATCAAAGCCGAAGGTAGTCGTCTGTCCGGGATAAGTCTGGAGCAACAGACTATATTATGGAACAAATCACTTTCCATGATGGCATTTAGAACTTAAGTATTTTACGTTGAAATCACTTATGTTTTGGTAAGAAAAGCGTTGCTTCATTTTTTTCTCTACCCGCACCCATTGCTCTTTGGATTTCTCTAGCAATGACCTCATCTGCAACTTCCAACTTATAGGCAGACGGTAGAGGTGTAACTTTACCCATAGCGAAAAATTGCTTCATTGGAGTATGTCGTCCCATTGTTATAGGTGTACCAAATTGCCCTAGATGCCAATTAGAATACTCTTCATAAAGGTGTCCAGGAATACTGGGATCATTATGCCATAGTCTGAAAATAGGTGATACATTGTATTTTTCGGGGTTTTCCATTTGCTTTATTGGGGGGACAGCAGCATGATAATTGTAAACATCCAATTCTAGACTTGCTGCATAATCAACTGACTGTGCTATTGAACTTTCGTTTGTAGAACCGAAGCCAATTTGGAAACTTCCAATTACATTCATATCTTGTTTTCTTACCTTATGTACAATCGTTTTGGCTTGCTCCATTTCCGAATATCCTTTATTTACATTTTCTAATACACATTTTTCAAAAGTTTCAAAACCAAAATGCATTCCAATACAATTTGCACGCCTCATTAACTCTAGAGTAGAATCTTGGAAATTAAGAACTTCAATAATTCGACCGTATGCGAGCCATCGTATGTCTAGGTTGGCGGTTATAATCGCATTACAAACTTCTATTACCTCATTTTCATTAGACGTAAATGTTGAGTCTGTTAGTTTTAGAAAACGAGTTCCATACTCCTCAACAAAATGAGTTAATTCTGCGATAAACGCATTAATTGATCTATAACGCATACCAGGAAATACATCCTTTTCATCACAAAAAGTACAATTACCTGAACACCCTCTAGAATGACTAGCAAAAAGAATAGGGAAGAAATTACTTAGATCAAAGTCCCTGTAATCTCCAGGAGATAAATTACAAAAATCAGCCTTCTTTGAGGGAGTACAATAAAGTTCGCCATTCATAGCATACGTTATTCCGGGAATACCGCTCATATCACTTTTACCATCTTTTACATAGGTTACTATTCCTTTAATGGGAGTTTCACCTTCGCCTTGCACTGTTATCAAGTTTTCTAAAGGTTTCTTAAAAAATAGATTCCTGCTGTTCTTATATAGATTGGGTACTGTTATTCCGGAGCCACCTATAACTAGCTTAATACCTTTTAACTCAGAAAATCGTTCGATTATTTTTAACACAAGAAAGTAAGGACCTGTCGTTGTCGTCAATAATACTAATTGGCAATTATTGATAACGGCTTTATTTATAACTCGCTCTATAAAAGCATTCTGTTGAGAATGAAACTCTTTGAGAGATTGCGCTCGTTGTTTTTTCTCTGTAAAAAAATGCTCGACTCCAATACAAGTTGCACCAGCTTCTTTTGCAGAGCCAATAACATAAGATAATCCAGCACCCGGAAAATGTGTTGATCGTGGATAAACCTCCTCGTCGAATTCCCTCCAATGGGGATCAACTGCTAAAAATTTAACTTCCATATTATTGATGCCTCCTTCATTTGACTTTTTTGCTTTCTTCAATGTTTGTGGATTACCCTTGCAAGCGCATCGAAAATCGCATGTGACCCATGGATAGTTACATTCACCATGACATCTCTTAATCAATTAAGATTTGCTCACTAATACTCGTTTTTTCATAGAACCAAAAAGTAATCGGAATTAGAACAAATTTCCCCTTTTTTCAATCTCCCTTCACAAACATCCCTAACCGGTGTAATATAAAAATACCTACTATTTTTGTGTAGGGGCGAACACCTTCGGATCAAATGGTACTTTGCGAGTATTGATAATCTGAGGGCATTTTTATTACCTTAAGATAGATTATCGTAAATACCTAACTTTGTCCCCCGTAATCCCAACAAATATGTCCCCCGTAATTTGCAACAGATTATCACATACTTCGTCGTAATGTGTTACCATGTACGAAAATGGAGAACTAACAATTGCTTAGCTCCAGCATTTGCACAAATCCAAAATTAATTAACCTAATAGCGAACTACGCTCTTTAGCGGTAATTGTCAATGAGAATTCTGGTAAGTCATCGTCATTGCTTCATAGGTAAAGTTTTGCTTATCTAGCCCTTCTATTTTTAAATACAAAAAGAAATGCATTACTTTGGCCCTATGCATATCTTTCTAATTCAAGTCGCAATTTTTTATTTTCTATATAAAGCTGTTGGTTCTCTTTATCAGTCTGTTTCTATGACAATTATGGACATTTAGCATTACTAAATAGCAAATGGAGGGCTTAGCATGTGTTAAGTTCCTCCATTTGCTTATTTAGTAATGCTAATTATCACGGAAGTCATTCCAATCCGTAATACAAAAAATAAGATACCTGATTACTTCTCCCACGCTTTTATATTTGTTTCTTAGTCCTACCTATCAATTAAATATCGCCTTTTTAATAGTTGCCCATTGTAAGACAGCTTCGAAACGTTTACTTACCTCTAATTTAGAAAAGATATTACTAACGTGAAATTCCACAGTTCGAACCTTAATACCTAAAACCAATGCGATCTCTTTGTTATGTAACCCTTTCGATACTAATTCTATTATTTCTATTTCTTTAGTAGTTAATAGTTCACTTGGCGTTTTCTTTAACTTAACTGGGAAATACAAATTATCACCGTTATTTACAGGTTGAAGGAAAGCCTCCGAACCTTTGGAAAAATAGAGACCACCATCATAAACTCTTACTATTCCCTGAATCATTTCCTTTACTGTACAGTCTTTAACTAGGAAACCATTGGCACCTTTACTTATAGACTTAGTTACATAACCTTTTGGACTATGTCCGGTTAACATTATAATTTTCGCATCTGGTTGAACCCTTTTTATCTTATCTATTAAATCCGTCCCACAGGCATCCGGAAGCTTAATATCTAACAACACTACGTCAGGTGTTGTTTTACTAATTAAGTCCATACATTCTATTCCGTTCTTAGCAATTCCAACTACAAGAATATTGGGCTCAAAAGATAACAAGGAGACAGTTCCCTCTGCAAAAAGCGTATGGTCATCCACGACTAGGACTTTTACTTTTACTAGTTCCTCAGTATTCAGCGACACACCTATCTTCCTCCCCCCATAGATATTCTTTGATTTTCGAAAGTTGCTGACTCCGTGTTTGTTAAAAAACGAATAGGAATAGTGGCTTTGAGCATAGTGCCTCGACCAATTGTCGAACTGACCTTAAGATCGCCTCCTAAGCTTTTGAATCTTTCGTTCATTCCGACTATTCCAAAATGGGCGCCAGTCAACGACCAATCATCTATCTTGCTAGTATCGAAGCCTTTGCCTGAGTCTCTAACAGTCAGTTCAAGTCCAGATTCGCTCATCTCGATATGAAACTTCAACTTGTTTGAACCGGAGTGTTTCAGGGCGTTCGATATCCCTTCCTGCAAAAACCGATAGGCAGCTAATTCTACTTCTTCCTTAAAACGTTCTTCTCGATTAATCCCTACCACCTCCAGAGAAATTATCAATAACTCTTTTAGCATTACTTCTTCGCACATTAATTCAATAGAGGGAAGCAGTCCTAAATCGGTTAAGGATGGGGGACGCAAATCATTACATATTAAGCGTAGTTCGAAATTCAAGTTCTCCACAAGCTCTCGCATATGAGAAATCGCCTTGATAGTTTTGGTGTTGGTTGGGCGTTCATCAACAAGGTATTTCAACCATCGATTCAAATCTAGTCCTAATTGCAATGGTCCATCATGAATCTCGTAGGCTATTGTTTTCCTTTCTTTCTCAAGCCTTTTAAATAAAGATGTGGTTATTCCTTGAAGTCCCTGATTTCTTCGATGTGAGTTCAGAGATCTTTGAGCTAATTCCTTGATTTCTTTCGACAGCTCCTTGATAACAAACGAGGTTATTAGACGTTGAGCCAATTGACTCGAAGCGAAGGTTATAAATGGTAGTTCATCCACCTGAACTTTGACGTGGGAATAACGGTGTCCTAAAAATATCGCACAAATAAATTCATTAGAAACAAAGGGTATATAGATCTCAGCTGGTAGATCATCAGGGAGCATTTTTGCTTCTAAATTAATCCTTTTATCAGCCTGAAAAAATTCTTCTAGTTCGACTTGTTTACTTGGTTTTTCCAAGAAACTCCCTATAGCTTGCTTTAGATATCTTCCTTTATCA
>NZ_AGAF01000067.1 GCF_000224515.1 Desulfosporosinus sp. OT
TCTTCTACGGCAATAAAAGCTCCCTCAATCGCTAAACTTTTAACCAACTCTTCTAACATCTGATTCTGATCATTAATCATAGACAGGCTTTCGTTTAATTCAAGAATTCGTTTCTTAAATCCCTGCTTTGCTTCAGGAAATAAATATTTGTCTAATATCTTACTTATCAAAACTCTTATCAAAGTAAAACAAACAATGAACACTATAAATAAAGCTAGTGTCGAAAGATATAGTTCAAGATTAAACGTGCTTGAAAACGTTAAAACGAAGTGTAGATAGGATACAACAAAACTTATAATCACTCCGGCAACGAAATAAGAAATCATTGTCCCTATAAGTCTCTGGCTATCCGGTAAATATTTATTGACTATAGCATAATACAAAGTAGCTGGAATCACCGAAACAAAAAGGGAACTGACCTGAGCACTCATTATCGGTTGATAGCCAAAGATACTGGGAATCGCAGTCAAGAGTACAAATGGTAAGAACCCTATCACCATGCCCAGGAGTATAATATTGGCCTGGTTTTTTTCCGGTTTATCTTTTGGTAATTTTAATGATGCACCTAAATTCCCCAGTGCTAAAAAAATTCCCAAGCTCATTGTTGCTAAGACCATCTTTCTTAATGGACTTACAAAGTGAACAATACCAGAAGATTGCAGTACAGTTATAAGTAAGACGATTGCAAACATCAAAGTTAACATAAGACGGCCCCATTGGTTTATCCGATTTTTAATTTCGTGCGGAAAAACTGCAACAAAATTAATTAGAAGAATGGGCACTGCTGAAAAGATTATGTACTCTAATTCCCTAGCCATTAACAAGCCACGACTCGAAGCTGAAGCCAGGACGATGGCCAAACCTATGAAACTGTTCAGCCAAAATAAGGAACGGGCTTGTTGCAAAAATGGGCGTCTATACCAGGTTATAAATCCCAAAAGCCAATAAGCCAATCCCAAGATAAGCATAGGAATTTCGCTTAAGATCATCTTAAAAATAGGATGTTTAGGTATGGTGATCATGTTGTCAGTTGGTTGACCAACCTTTCGGACGTCAATCGTTGAAGCCCCTTCTACCTGATTCCATATTTGGACGATACGGTATTTATCAATGTCATCATTATTGATTTTTACAATAAGATCTCCGACTCGTACCCCTGATTTATACCCTTCACCCTGAGGATCACTAGAAGTCACAATCCATTGGCCATTAAGGTTTTCTATGTTAAGACCAATATAGGGTTGATTAATAATAGCCACAAAACATACGATCCACAGTACGAGAAAGACGGCACTCGCATAATAATATGCTTGCCGCCTAGATACTCTCTTCCACAAGTTTAATCATCTTTTCTTTGTGTTTTTCCGAAACGGGTAATTGCTTGCATGATTTCCATCGACTTTTGCCGGAGTATTTCATACATCACTCTGCCGTAATGTACTGCCCCTTCATCGATGGTTAATTGTTTTAAACAGTCCTGTTCTTCTTTCCCGAACTCTTGAAACCCTTTGTCTTCAATCCGAATTAACTCTCTGAATTTCCCAGCTTTTTGACCTTGAAGAATGTTCAAAAGGTAAACATAAGGCAGGGTTTTGCGATTGTTCACAAAATCCTTTTTCTTTTCGAAGTCCAAGAAATCGTTTAAATCATTCCTGATTTGGCTCATGATACCCAGATTTGTCCCAAACTCTTCTAATTGTAGCACCACCGATGCAGGCGCACCGCCTAAGGTTGCGCCAATTTTACAGGCACAGGCCGTTAAACTCCCTGATTTACGCTTGACCAGCTCAAAATATTGGTCAAGCGTAACTTGCTCACGAGTGTCAAACAAAATCTCTTGGAATTGACCATCACTGGCCGTTATCCACATATGGCACAAAATTTGACCGACTTCCCTGTAGAGTCTACTATCTCGATCATTAGGTAACGTCGATACCGCCTCACTGCTCAACATACTTAAGCAGATAGCTAGATTCATGGCGTTAGCAGTGGGGATTTGGCGCCACGGTAGATCATCATTATCCTGATCTTGAATATCATCAAAAATATCGGCTGCCAGGGCAGATAATTCCATAGCAATTGCACCTGGCAGCGCAACTTCAGGCACTCCGCTTACACACTCACAATTCATTAATGTTAAGTGAGCCCACTTAAACAGTTCACCGTTCTTACTATCAGCGTTCAGTGATGATTTAATCATTTGGATCATTTCGGAACTAAGTTGGGATCTCGTCAGAATTTCATCAATTTTCGCCGCAATAGCTTGATCAAGCTGAACGTTCGTCATCTTTGATCACCAGTAATCTAGGGGTATTGTTTCAAACGTTAGGGCATCCCCGGATACTTCAAGCTTGGAAAAAGCCTTTTGAACTCTAGTGAATTCATTCACCTTTAATTTTTCCAAAGGCTCCCTCTGTTCCCGAAGCGCCAGACTTTTTGGATTTTTGACAAGTTCATGCACTAGCTCTGCAATTCGTTGGTAGTTCATTTCCATTAC
>NZ_AGAF01000066.1 GCF_000224515.1 Desulfosporosinus sp. OT
TCCGGTCCATGATATCTGATGACTCCAGCGTCATGTCTACTCGCTCCTTTGGTTTTTTTCTGTACTGCTTCAGGGTCTCCTGCAAGCGGGCCCGGGCCCGGAACAACCTTGACTTGACCGTTCCCAGGGCAAGATTGTATTCTTCCGCAGCTTCCTGTAAATTCAATCCTCTTACATCAACGTCCAGCAGGATTTGCTGTTGTTCCAGCGGAAGCCTTTGAATCGCCTGCCCCAATTCCAACTTCAGTGCGACAGCCTCTTCGACAGGCAGTTCCCCGGTTTTCAACAGTTCCTCTGGTATTCCCGGCATTACCCTGCTGCTCAAGCGCAGCGACAGGTATACTTCGTTGGTTAAGATCCGCCGCCACCAACCGGTAAATGCGCCGTCCTCGTTTAAGCCAGACAGGTTATTAAAAACCTTCAGCATTGTGTTTTGGACGGCATCCTGGGCCAGATCTTTATCTCTCAGCAGGCAGAAAGCCTGCCTGGCAGCCTGGGGATAGATCTCCCGGATTAATTCTTCCCAAGCGTCAAGGTCACCTTGCCGAGCCCGGCCAATCAGATCTTCTTTCACGTTTTGATCCTCACCCCAACTATTTCAATTTGAAATGCATTTCAGTACTTAGGATTCATGAAAGGTTTAAAAAGTTCCCTGGGTTTTAAAAAAATTTTTGATGACATTTCGAACCCGGATGAGAACAAATTCAGCATTTTACAAATAGCTATCCAAGAATGCAAGTCACCTATTAACATATGTTAATACGCGAATTGACAAAATAAATTATAATACGGAAAACACAGGAAAGGTGCAGCAAAATGAATGAGAAATATCAAATCAAGATTGCCCAGCTACTGGAACAATACAATAGATATTTGGATGCGGAAACCTTAAATAAGCTTGTAAACCTCAATCAGCTAATCCACTATCGAAAAGGCGAGTTAATTTCCACCGATCATCAAGGTTTTCTTCTGTTAGCCGGCATCATACGAGGATTCTATCTCGATATAGACGGAAATGATGTTACCCATATGTTTATTTTTGAAGGCACTACCTTTGGCTCTGACTTCTTAACAACAGATAAACCACATGTGTGCAGTTTTGAAGCTCTTGAAGAATGCACAGCAGTTGAGATAAACAAGACTGTTTTATTGGACGAGCTTAAAAAAAATACAGGCTTAATGATGGCATATATCCACCTGCTTGAAGAGGCTTTGAAACGAAAAATACTACGGGAAACAAGCCTTGTCACTAAATCAGCTACCGAGCGATATCTGGACCTGAAGAAAGACTATCCGATAGACAAAAGGATCAGTCAGACACATATCGCATCTTATCTCGGCATTTCACCAGTATCATTAAGCCGTATCCGCCGGATCATCCGAGAAGAAAATTAAGCTTCTAGAAATGGAGGAAATCCAATGGAGAATAAAACAAAACAAGAACCGATAAAGTCCAAGTTTGGAGCAAAAACAACTGCGCAAGAAATTGCTGATAAATACGATTTGAGTGGAAAAAACGTCATAATAACCGGCGGATATTCAGGAGTAGGACTGGAAATCACCAAGGCACTGGCAGAGGCAGGAGCAAAGCTACTGGTTCCGGTACGCAATTTTTCAAAAGCACAGGCTGCTCTGAAAAATATTCCGAATGTAGAAATTGACACACTGGACTTGATGAACCCGGAATCTATCGACGCTTTTGCTGAGCGATTTCTCGCCACAGGAAAACCGCTGCACATCTTGATTAACGATGCAGGTATCATGGCTCCACCGCTAAAAAGAGATTCACGTGGCTATGAATCCCAATTATCGACGAACCATCTTGGGCATTTTCAGCTAACAGCCAGGCTTTGGCCTGCCCTGGTAAAATCCGGCGACGCACGCGTGGTTGCTGTATCTTCCAGAGCACAACGGTTGGGAGGGGTCAATTTTGACGATCCCAATTATTTTAAGAGTGAATATGTTCCGATGAAGGCGTATGCTCAATCCAAAACTGCTAATGTGCTGTTTGCCACAGAACTTGATCGCTTGGGAATAGCCTATGGCATTAGAGCATTTGCAGCCCATCCGGGACTAGTTCCCTCAACTAATCTTGGCAGTTCTGCACTTGAGGGAAAAGCACCGGGAATCGGAAGAAGTATTACAAAAGCAGCATACAGTTTTATACGTAACCTTCCTGTAAACTCCTTAATAAATACTCTAAAGAAATTTAAACCTCATCATGTCGGAGATGAATTCAAAAGTATGGAACAGGGAGCAGCCACTCCGTTATGGTGTGCAATCAGTGATGAATTGAATGCGATGGGGGGCGTTTATTGCGAGGACTGTAATATAGCCTTCGCTGTCACAGACAACACATCTCCTTTTGGAGTATTGCCATGGGCCATTGATCCTGAGAAAGCTGCCCGTTTATGGTCGCTGAGTGAGGAATTAACAGGGGTTAAATTTTCTCCTAAAACATCTTCCTCCATATAGTTTCCAGCCATTTGTCAACAACCTGCCGGAGCAATTCCTATGCAAGATCTATAATCCAGTTCATTAGGCTTTAACCTTGGCGTCCTAAGGAAGGCAGTCAAAAAAGACTAACTGTATTTATTACTAAGGGCTTCTATTTTAAGGTGCAAAACGTAAAATAACGTTGAAAATCACACTCAAATTAACAATTAAAAATCTTCCTAAATCCACTTAATTCACCTGAGCTAGAATATGCACAGCACTAAGCCTGTATCAAAGATTACTAAGTAATTTATGATACAGGCTATTTTATAATGGCATATCTGATTAAGGCGTTGAATGGTTATTCGAAAAAATACTTTTCGATGGCTTTATCAACTAAAATAGACTATATACTTTAAATTCTTTATCAGTAAGACCTAGCCTTTAAGCGGGGGTTTGAAGTTCTCCGTAACTATTTCTTGTCGCCCAGCAAAAGTTGTAATACGTTCTCATGATAGTTACAAGTCATTGTGCATACTTGGGATTATTATTTGCGTAAATGTATGTCTTGCCTTCACCCCTAGCATCAGTTAAAAGGTCACTCAAGTAGGTTAATATTCCTTCCGGCCCTAGTCATGTTGATTTGTATACTTTTTTGGGGATTGGGAGCAGCATTGTCAATTATTTAGCACCGATTTCCGGCATAGCATCCCAGGTTTGCCCAAGCAATAACCGTCCATTTTTCTTCTTGTTTGTCCCACCCCATTGCTTGAAATAAAAGCTAACACCTTGCTGATCGCATTCATTCTTGATTGACAATACCCACTCAGAGTCCATCCTTCGAGACTTAAACCCACTTTCTCCACCAACAATCGCCCAGTCCACACCCGCTAAATCAAGGTTTTTAACCTCATCTATTAGCGGTTCAAAGGAAATAAATCGGACCTTCGCATTCACTTTCCGCAAGGAATCAATGCGGTATTTATATTGATCACTTTCAACGGTTACTCCTTGCCAGATGTTAGGGCTCCAATTCAAATAAGGTGCCAGCTCTTCAAGTCGTTCTGCTCTCTTCGTTAGAACTTGGAAGGTATGCCAAGATGCTTTGTTCATAATCCCAAAAATCTTTTGGATAAAATCTAAAGGGATGTCTTCATGGAACAGATCCGACATGGAATTTACGAAGATTAGAGAAGGCTTTTTCCACTTTAAAGGATCAGTCAGGCAGTATTCGTGGAGTGCAACCTCAAATCCATTAACATATTTCTTATTACCCATTAACTTTAGACGCTGCGCCATGACAGCAGCATAACAGTTTTTACATCCATCAGATATCTTCGTACAACCGGTAACCGGGTTCCAGGTATTTTCTGTCCATTCAATTTTCGATTTTGACATTTTTATCGCCTCATTTATAAATAACTATTAAGTGTGTGTTAAAATGTGGTCCACAGCTTTTAGAGAAAGATTTATTGCAGAAGATGACGGATTGCTTACAGCAAAACACAATAGAAATAACGGTGAGTTGTTTTTAGGATTTCGCAAGGTAAGAGGATTCGAAGATACTCCCGGAAATACTGCTTTTAATCGTTTAATTATGTAGGCTTTAATTTGTTCGATTGAAGCTCTTTCTATGTCAACATCACCAAATAATGTCAGTTGGGGGGATTCTAGATATATTTCCTGTTCCCACATAGTGGTCCCTAATACTTGGTTAAGTTTCAGCCTATGAGATTCAGGGATATTTCCATGTCGAGGTAATACCCTACTTACGGCTGATAGCGGGAAAAGATACCAAACGTCGAACGCTTTCGTATTAGCTATTGAAGATAAGGAATCCCAATTCAAATTCATAGCATACGGATCAAGGAAAATTACCCCTCGCCAATAATTACATACCACGAGAAAGAATCTATCGTTTTCAAAAGTTGGTTGCAGTCACCCAACAAGAACTCTATATTCTTATTTGTAGCCTTCAGAGTAATATTGTCTTCTAACTTTTTTAGATATTCATGATTACTGTCAATAAAAATATACCGATCGAATGGGTAGTCAATTGCTCTTACAGCCGAGCCAGGGATAGATCCGATACCTGGGATATCGACACTCCACTTCCTGCGAATGCATCAATATAACATAGCTTAAAGTTTTGGTTTTTCATAGCTTGCACAAAAAAACTCAAATATTTCTCCAATATGTCCAATTTCAGTAGGGTCCACGGTCCGCCAAATGCTTGCACCTTATCCCCTCCTTTTAAGAACATTTGTTCTGTTACCATTCTAATCCATATGATAGATTGTTACAATAGGTAACCCAAAATATTCCTCAGATAAATTAGATTAAGGGAGAGAAACGCCTGATAAACCATAAACGGCTAAAATTACAGATACCCGCCAGTGAACTCTATCCCGCTGATTATGATTTCTCCATCATCTTTGACAGTGTAGCAAACCGAAAAGCCCGCCATCAGTTGGACAAAGGGCACTATGCAGGGAATGTTATTGTAAATGAGTGGGATAGAAAATAAGTGAAAGGAAGAATAAAATGAGCATAATGATTCGTCCGGAAAACAAAAACGATTATCACACAGTAGAAAATTTAACAAGAGAGGCCTTTTGGGATCTCTATCACCCAGGATGCACTGAGCATCTGATTGTGCACAAGATCCGCAAGGCTTCCTCGTTTATCCCCGAATTGGATTTTGTAGCTTTACTGAACAATAAGATTGTCGGCAATATAATATATACTAAATCAAAGGTTGTGGACAAGGACGACCATGAACATGAGGTGATAACCTTTGGTCCTATCAGCGTTTTACCATCTTGTCAGAAACTAGGAATCGGATCAGCTCTGATTGAACATACAACAAAGATAGCTCAAGCTATGGATTATAAGGCCATTATTATCTTCGGAAATCCTGCCTACTATCATCGGTTTGGTTTTGAAAATGCTGCAAGCTATGGGATAAGTACTGCCGAAGGAGCAAATTTTGAAGCATTCATGGCGCTAGAGTTGTATAAAGGCGGTCTGCAAGGCATAAGCGGAAGATTCTATGCAGATCCTGTCTTTGACGTTAATCAAGAGGAACTAGAATCTTTTGAAAAGAAATTCCCATATAAAGAAAAACACGTTACTGATACCCAGTTCAAGTAACCTCTTAGAAAGCTACCATTTCCCACCATGGTGAAGGAGGAGTGTATAGGTCTGAATTTAGAAGGAGAGTTTCACCAATCATAGGCGCTATCAGGTTAACATCTGCCTTTTTTGCTTCATTGACTGCTCGTTCTATTGGTTCATTCCAGTCATGAAAGGCTAATGTAAATCCTCCCCAGTGCATTAACATCATAATTTTACCCTTTATATCCAGATGAGCCTGAACTGCTTGTTCCGGTGTCATATGGACCCAAGACCATCGTCGATCATACCGTTTCTAATTATTATCCGATGTTTTGACTAGCCTCTTTGCCATGCTTAACAATGTTTCCTTATCATTCACCTCCGGGGTCCGCAAAACCTCCTCCATTAAATAGCGCAGTGTATCCCCTAATCTTTTCCCGGGCTCAAAGCCTATTGCGACCAGATCGTCTCCATTCACCCTTAAATCCTTCATGGACAAAGGCTCCTTCTCGTTCAAGATCCTGTCGACTTCTTTTCTCAGATGCTTGATTTGGCTGAAGTCGTGAGGCGGTTTGCTTCCTTTGATATCGGCGATCTGGAGTTCGAATAGATCATTTAGATTTTCAACCCCGACACGGTTGATAAACTTTTTGATGCTGGCGTCGCGAAGCGTATCATATTTAAACATATGATTATAGACTAGAATCCCGACTTTTCTGACGGTGTCATGATCAAATTTTAATCGTAATAGAATCTCTCTGGCCATATCCGCTCCACCTTTATGATGCTCGTAAAAATGGCCGATATTATCTTCTCCGAGGGTGAAAGCCTTTGGTTTTCCGATGTCATGCAATAAGGCCGCCCACCTTGAGGGCAAATTATTAGGAACAGCGTTAAGAACGATCAACGTATGATTCAACACATCTTTATGATGGTGAGGATTGTGCTGATCAAAATCTGCCAAACTGCAGACTTCAGGCAGGATATATTGCAATAGGCCCGTATCATAAAATAATTTGATTCCCCTGTCGGGACAACCGGATAACAAAATTTTATTGATTTCTTCTCTGATTCTTTCTATACTGATGCGTTGAATCAGTCGCCTGTTCTGGTAAAGAGAATCATAGGTCAAGGCATCGATCG
This sequence comes from Desulfosporosinus sp. OT, assembly GCF_000224515.1. Classification (GTDB taxonomy): domain Bacteria; phylum Bacillota; class Desulfitobacteriia; order Desulfitobacteriales; family Desulfitobacteriaceae; genus Desulfosporosinus. The sequence continues at coordinate 6,697 of NZ_AGAF01000066.1, forward strand.
TTCCGTCGAGCTGGCAGGCAAAGCGGATGCACCTTAGCATGCGCAAGGCATCTTCCTTGAATCGTTCTTCGGGCTTCCCAACGGTTTTGATCTCCTTCAACCGAATAGCTTCCTGCCCATGAAAAGGGTCGATAATGCCGGTTTTCGGGTTATAGGCAATCGCATTCATGGTAAAATCCCGTCTCGCCAGATCCTCGGTAAGCGAGGAAGTATAGGCTATCGTATCCGGCCGCCTGTTGTCGGAGTAAACTCCATCAACCCGATAGGTTGTCAACTCAAACGGTTCATGATCAAGAACGACAGTAATCGTGCCATGTTTCAGGCCGGTAGGGATGGTGTGGTAATCCTCAAACATGGCAAGCATTTGCTCCGGCAAAGCGTTGGTGGTTATATCCCAGTCTTTAGGAACTTTACCAAGGATTAGATCGCGCACGCAGCCGCCGACGGCAAAGGCCTCGTATCCGCGGGATTCCAGAATATCCATAATTTTTAGGGCATTTTTATTGATTTTCATCATTTATATAGCTCCTGTTGATTTCCATGACCAAGTCGTTAATCTTATTGAAATCCGGTTTTTCAGGCAAGGGCGAATGATCAGCGGCGTATTTGAATTCTTCTTCATAGTGATCCACCATGGCAAAGATTTCGTCAAAGGAATAGACCCCATTCCGGATATCCATCAGCAAATCATGCTCTTTTTCCCGATAGGTTATGATGCCGTTTCCCCGGAGAACATCTGTGCCCGTTATCAGCAGCCGGATTAAGTGCATGGCATGCTTGCAGAGTGCGCCTTCTGTTTTCTTCTTGTTTCTGTGGCTGATCTTTTCATAATCACTTACCACATTGTGCATTTCCGAATAGATGTTTTTGAAATCGCGTATCGGATAATGATTTAAGACAATATCCATAAAGATTTCCGTCTCAAATCCTTCTCTTTCGGACTTGTCGATATATAAATTGAATCGTCCTAAGCCAAAATCCGTATATCTTTCTTCGATACCCGCCATCTGTTTTTGCACGCTTCCCAGAATATGTGCTTCTTTTTGCGGCTGAGGATAGTGATCTCTGGCCAGGGCGTTTTGCAGTCTTCGCAGTTGAGCTGTGGCATAGCTGCCAAAAGTGTGTTTGGCTTTCCGTGATAAAAAGAGATCCGCGCTATCACGTAGAAGACGGCCGGCTTCATTCAAGACAAGATATTGATCTTCCCGCGCCCCCAACATTTCAATGACATTGGGATTACAATTCATCATCAGTTGAGCGCCTTTACGCAATGTATAGATGACCGTATCCGTCTTTGCATCCTGATACTGCTCATAGTGGGTCAGCCCGATTAAATCGCTGGAGGATTCTACCGTAATCCCCCTGACATCGATATCTGAACCTGCTATGTTAGTGCCATAAGAGTGCGAGCCGCTTAAAGTCAGAAGGATGACGTTCTTGCCGAGATGGGGGTCAGATTGAACAAATTCATATTCAGGTTGTTTTAATAGCTCTTTCATATCCGTTGTTCCTCTTCTATGAATGTTTGAAGATTCCGGACGGGTTAATCCTCTTCTCCCGCCTTAAAGTTATAAACTGGTTTAATGATTTTCATGATGTCAGCGGTCGGTCCGATATTGCTGATGATATGATCCATGTTCTTATAAGCCATCGGGCACTCATCGAGGGTATCTTTATTAACGGATGTGGTATAGACATCCATCATCTGTTTTTTAAACTCGGAAACAGTAAACGATTGTTTGGCCTTGGTCCGGCTCATCAGCCTGCCCGCGCCATGCGGGGCCGAATAATTCCAGCCCTCATTGCCTTTGCCGGTACAGATCAGGCTGCCGTCCCGCATGTTGATCGGAATTAAAAGTCGTTCCCCTTTCTTGGCGCATACCGCTCCTTTTCTTAAAACCATAGCGTCGGTATCAATGTAGTTATGGGTTGTCGTGAACTGTTCAACGACATCTAATCTCATGCCTTTGACGATTTCCGTGATCATGGCTTTACGGTTTAGTTCGGCAAACTGCTGAACGATTTTCATATCATGAAGATAGTCTTCGAACAAACTTCCGCTTACATAAGCCAGCGGGTACGGCACATCAGTTATAACCTGGCTTTTCAGTTCCTTTAAAGCCTTCTCGATTTCTTTATCCCGGCCTTCAGATTTATACCGGGTGATGAGGTCTTCCAGGTCCGGCTTTTCATTGCTATTTAACTGTTTATATCCGGCTTCCTGATAGTGTTTGGCCACTTCCAGCCCTAAGTGACGGCTGCCCGAGTGCACTACAAGGTACAGACGGCCTTCCTGGTCCTTATTGACTTCAATAAAGTGATTGCCGCCGCCTAATGTCCCGATGCTCTTTTGGGCCCTGTCCAGCTTTACTGCCTTCAGACAACGGAGCTCTGTCAAGTCGATCTGTTCGTTATAACGGTGCGGGGTCTTCCTTACGGCAAAGCCCGATGGAATTTTTTCATAGATCAGTTTATCCAGCTTTTGCAGTTCGAGGCGTTTATTGCTGATCTGGATGGTTTCCATCCCGCAGCCGATATCCACCCCGACTAAGTTCGGCACCACTTTATCCGTAATCGTCATGGTAGTACCGATCGTACACCCGGCCCCGGCATGAACGTCCGGCATGATCCGGATCTTACTGTCTTTGACGAATTCCTGATTACAAAGGGTCTCGATCTGCGAGGCCGCACCTTCTTCTAAAATGTCAGTAAATATTTTGGCTATATTATATTTTCCTCTGATTTCTTGCATAACTTTCTCCTAGGCTAAATTTATAGTCTCATATCTTAAACTCGGGTTAGTCACCATAATAGATATGTCCATCCATTACAGTGACTAAGTCTCGGCTTGTGGTAGTTTATATTACTTATTTTCGATAGTTTATGCGGTTCAAGAACGTTTTACAAGCAGAAAGTTATTCCCCTGATAAACACGCAGCGGGTTGCTCTAATAAGCCGATTATGCTGATTTAAGTATATAGGAAAAATTTACGTTCAAAAGACAAAAAGTTTGCAACCTATTAGCAGATTGCAAACTCTAATGATTTTTTCACTCTGCAGATAATTTCATCCGCAATCCTTTGAGGAGATATGACTTTAACATAGGGCCCCAAAGAAAGAATACTCCTGATTAGATTTTCCTCTTCAAACAGGTAGTAGTGAAGCCGCAGTTCATAGTTGTTTTTCCCGATCTGCTTCGCTGATCTCTCCATTCCTGAGAAGCACATGAAGCTTCTCTCCATCGCTCCTTTTTTGTCTATCACTTCCAAAATGACCGGTTCCGGGGAAACTTTCGTGAACAGTGCTTTTTGGGCAGTTTCCCTGTCAATCGGTACGGGTTCCTTGACAACCCTGATCTTGGATAACGTCGTAAGATTAGCCATAATCGGACGGTTATCATCAATCGAGAACATGGATGCCCGAAATCTGCCATCCCGCAAGGAGTACTCCAGGCTCACCGGCAAAGCCAGCTTATCTTGATGCACATGTCCTTTACGGTCTTTGTTACTATAACGAATGGGTTTCTCATTAATTAAAGCTTCCAGGATCAGATGGAAATTTTCCTGGTAAATTTCTGGTTGAAGAATTTCCGGCAGCTGTATTGTATTGGTCAACTCCAGGTATTCCTGACGTAAGGGGGTATCAATATTTCTCAAACTCGCCTGAAGGAATTCTCGTGTCTCCTGACCCAATACCATGGTGATATCAGGTTGGTCGAGAAGGGCTTTGAGCCAGGCTTTCTCTAAATTTGTAAAGCGGACCGGGAGCGGATGATTGCCGGGCGCTTGAACTGATGGAAAAAACAACTCGTTTTCTTCTTTTAATAAATTAAGATTTCCATCATCACCGCAGCTATTCAGGATTAAATCGGCAAATGAACGCTGGTTTTTGCCGATGACTTTTTGTTCAAATTCTCCCTCAGCAATGATTCTTAATATCTCACTTTTTGTTTTCCCGACAGTACATTCGTTGATAATCTGAAACACCATATGAAAATACCGGTTTTTTACTTCATCAAACAATTCCATAGGATCTAAGCGTCTCCTTCCAGTCCGCTGCAATTTTTTGAGCCAGTACTGCGCTCTCTACGACGCGGATATTTCCGGTATAGCTCCGGATCCAGGGAACCATCTCGCCGCTGTCACTTACCTTCAGCGAATAGTGATAGCGCCCTTCTTCGATTTTTTCCATGATGCCGCCGGGGGCCTCATTTTGAATCTTGCCAATCAGATATCCTTCTGTGGATTCATCAATCAGGATTTCCAGCTTAATGTTTTCCGGCTCCTGCCCATCGGCTAAGGCCACGCTGGACCAGCTGTAACGCATACATTCCGAATACTTTTCGTCATAGTCTTCCCTGCAGAATGTTTCCTCCAGACATTCGATGCTCTCTATCCGGTCGAGCCGCGATAGAATGCACTTTCCGTGATTGTTGAAGGATATAAGATAAAACCTGCCATGATGTGTATCATATCTGATTTTGTAGGGGTTCAGGATTTTATAGGAATTCCTGCCTGCGCTCTTCGGGGTATGATTAACTACTTTGATTTTTGTTCTTTGATGGATCGCTTTTAATATTTCCCATAATATATGTTCCTCAATGACCGGGTGAAAGTGGACATGCCGGTAATTAAAGAAATGACCGTCAGATATACTGGTTTTTCTTTCATATGTTATATAATCTTGGAGGGTTTGTTCGCAATAATAACCGGCCGTTGCCGGAAAAAGAATATTTTTATAGAGACTGACGGCCCTGAATAGTTCGCTTATCTGGCTGCAGCTTAAGCTTCCCAGGATATCCGGCGCCACAGCGTATTGTTTCGTTCGTTTCGATTGATCACAGGAAAGAACACCTGTCTTATGGCACATTTCAGCAAGTTTTCTTTCCAAGGTCTTGCGGCTGATCGTACCCGCGTTGATAAGTCCTCTCAGGACTAAGGCATCTTCAAGGGTTTTAACAGTACACGGCAGATCTTTCGTGTGTAGAATCATCAATATCAGATAGTAGGTAACCAGGTCAGTCCGGGTAAAACTTCTGGTCCGATATGTCTGAACCAGAAAATTATCCGTATCCCGCAAAGAATCGTAGGTCAGACTTAGGAGTTTGTAGCGACCGTCTTTGTCCATCCGAATATATTGTTCTTCCACATACTGCTGAATGCGGCGGATTTCATAGCTTATTTTCCGGGAACTGACGTTTCGTTTGTTTTCGAGATCATCAAGCGAAAAACAACCGTATAAAAAACAGTCTCTGAGGATATCCCGGATGATGTTGTAATGCTTGATAAAGTCGTTGAACATATTTCTCCTTACTCCTTTGTCATTTCTATCGTCCGTTCCCAGCAGGCAGAAAGCTTGTTCAATTCGAAATGCATTTCAGTACTTAGGATTCAACATGGGGTAAGAAATTTCCACTGTTTTTTGGTATAGAAAAAAAATAAGGCTGATTGGCAGCCTCGGTAAATATCATGAGCCTAGTCTAGTCATTTGAGTTGCTTGTCTGCCAAAATCAATCATCCTTATCTCAAAAAAAGTCCATATTTATCTATTCGTCACTGTCCGTCGTTTCCCTTTCTCTTTATTAATACATCGGGATATATCTATTAGGTTTAATGCAAGATTTACATAGAAGATCATTTCGCCCCGATTTCTGGCATAGCATCCCAAGTCTGCCCCAGCAATAATCGCCCATTCTTCTTTTTATTTATCCCACCCCATTGTTTGAAATAGAAGTTAACACCTTGTTGATCGCATTCATTCTTGATGGATAATACCCACTCTGGATCCATCCTTCGAGACTTAAACCCACTTTCTCCGCCAACAATTGCCCAGTTGATGCCCGCTAAATCAAGGTTCTTAACCTCATCTATAAGCGGTTCAAAGGAAATAAATCGGACCTTCGTATTAACTTTTCTCAACGAATCAATGCGAGATTTATAGTGATCACTTTCAACGGTCACTCCTTGCCAGATATTTGGACTCCAAGTCAGATAAGGAGCTATTTCTTCAAGCCGTTCCGCTCTTTTCGTTAGAACCTGGAAGGTATGCCATGACGCTTTGTTCATAATACCAAAAATCTTCTGGATAAACTCTAGAGGAATGTCTTCATGAAACAGATCAGACATGGAATTTACGAAAATTAAAGAAGGCTTCTTCCACTTTAAAGGATCATTCAGGCAGCATTCGTGGAGAGTCACATCAAATCCATTAACATATTTCTTATTTCCCATTAATTTTAATCGTTGAGCCATGGCAGCAGCATAGCAGTTTTTACATCCATCAGATATCTTCGTACAACCAGTTACCGGATTCCATGTGTTTTCAGTCCATTCAATTTTTGATTTTGCCATCTTATCACCTTCGTTCTTAAATTGCTATTAAGTGTGAGTCAAAATGTGATCTACTGCTTTTAAAGATAGATTTACTGCAGATGATGAAGGATTGCTAACAGCGAAACATAGCAGAAATAACGGTGAATTGTTTTTAGGATTTCGCAAAGTAAGAGGATTCGCAGATACTCCCGGAAATATCGTTTTTAGTCGTTTAAGTATATATGCTTTGATTTGTTCGATCGTAGCTCTTTCCATGTCAACATCACCGAACAATGTCAGTTGAGGTGATTCTTGATATATTTCCTGTTCCCACGAAGTGGTCCCCAATACTCTATGAAGTTTCTGTCTATGAGATTCAGGGATATTCCCGTGTCGAGGTAATACCCTATTCACTGCAGATAAGGGGAAAAGATACCAAACATCGAACGCTTTGGTCTTTGCTATAGAAGATAAAGAATCCCAATTCAAGTTCATAGCATAAGGATCAAGGAAAATGACCCCGCGCCAATAATTACTATACCACGAAAAGGAGGTTATTGTTTTCAGAAGTTGATTACAGTCACCCTGCTTGAACTCAATATTCTTTTTTGAAGCCTTCTGATAAATATTGTCTTCTAATCTCTTAAGATATTCCTGATTACTGTCAATAAAAATATATCGATCAAATGGGTAGTCAATTGATCTTACAGCCGAGCCAGGGATTGATCCAATACCTGGGACATCGACATCTCCGCTTCCCGCGAACGCATCAATATAACATAGCTTAAAGTTTTGGTTCTTCATAGCTTGCACAAAAAAATTTAGATATTTCTCCAACACGTCTAATTTGAGTAGGGTCCATGGTCCACCGAACGATTGCACCTTATCCCCTCCTTCTGGGAACATTTGTTCTGTTACCATTCTAATCCATATAGAGGATTGTTACAATAGGTAACCCAAAATATCCCATGGATAAATTGCCTACTTTATTATTAATCGTCTGGTTCATTAGGCTGTGCCGTTGGTGTTTAATAAATCAGTACGCACCTCATTGTGGTCAATCAGAATCACAGTCGGGCGACAAAGAGCAGTTTGTTGGGCTATTGGGGTTTGCCCTGCAAAAGTCCCGGTATCAAAGGCATCGATGACTGTCTTACCCGTCCCCGTGGCAGCAACGACCCGGTTTTTAAACGAGTGACGCTGGGGCGGCGGCATGATGGAATTAGTCAATCACAATATAATCGTAGAAATCGGGTGAATTGACCTCAGTCAAATCCTTAGCTTCCCGTTCAGCCTTCAATAGTCGTCAACCAAAGGGATTTTGTTTTCAAACCAAGCGAATCTATGGTTACGTACATCATAATAGCCATAGCATGTGTCATTTCTATCGGTTTTCATTAGGCCCTTTGTCACAATTCAAAGCAATTATTTGCAGGCTACTTGCAATCTCATCTAAAGACTTTTGCTTCGCTTTCGATATTTTCAAAAACTTTTCTTCATTCATTTCAACAGAATATACGGGAATTTGCTTGCTTAAATCGAAGCAAAAGGTTTCAGTGAAAGAATCTGTTTCACTTCGGTAATGAACAATCAACTCAAAAGGCACTTTGGGCTTATGAGCCACGTCCGAAAAGAAAAAATCGAACTCTTGTCCAATGCCAACGAGTCTATAGTGTGAATCGTTCAGTTTCCAAAAATCAACATAATGGCCCGATTGCAGTGCATCAAGAAAATCTTGGCATATAGAAAATGTTAAATCTTTCGCAACCACATTCCCGTGATTACATATTTTAATACCACAGAACTGCCTATTTTTCAGTATATATTCACAGGTTATATACGGACGATTGGTTTGTCTAAATTGCTGTTGCATTTCAGCAACTTGCCTTTGAGATGCATTTGCAGATTTGATATTTGCAAGACAAATAAGTATTGTTGCGAGAACATAAACTGCAGTAATCAAAACTGTAAGTGACCCACTATGCTCGTCTAAAAGTATAATAACTTGTTTTAAAGTTTCCATTTTACCTCACCCTTTATAAGACCTGTTCAACAATTCATTTCTCATCATTGCCATAACCTGCAGTTATCCGAGCTACGCATTATGGAACTAAACCATCACTTAAAGTAAGCCTATTTCAACTATTTCTAATAGTTCCTATAACTGCAACACTTTCTATAGTCTGAGTTCTTCATTATTTTGTAAAACCCTGCCAACAATTGTTGTTTTTACAATATTCTTTAAATTATACACTATTAGCACGAACCTTCTGCTTGATAGTCTATCTTGCAAGGCATACTCTGCGAAAAGTACAACATTCAGCTCAGACAGCTCAGACAATTCTTCGCGGAAAAGAAGCGAAGCCTAAGATTCCCTTAGTTTCGCTCCCTTTATTTATTATCCGCTCAACTGAAACTCTCTTCCGGTTCTGTCTTCCGCACATCAATACAAAAACTTTCCGTTTCACCCTACAACACTAAGCCAAAAATCTAAGCTTTCTTCAGTAGATCCCTGCCAATTAAACTTCATCAAGAAATTTAACTTGGATCTTACCCTCTAGTAGATCTTCAAACTTTTGGGCTGCTGCCTGAAAATAAGCCGAATTCCCATGGGTTTTGAAGGCCTCTTTATCCTTGTACTTTTCAAAGAAGATGATTTCAGTTGGGTCATTCTTTACCACATGGGGTATGTACATCAAACAGTCCTTTTCCTTAGCAAGAACTTCCTTGGCCAATTGACTACAAATTTCGGTCACTTCGGCCTCTTTGCCGGGTTTTACTTTTAAGGTTGCCAGCAACGTCAGCAAATCCAAACAACTCCTTTGTTTTTCCACTCGGAACGCTGTATATTCGCCTTCGGTTAATCCATTTATTGGGTTAAATCTTTAGTAACTATATTCAACACCCAGGCAATTTCTCCTACAAGCGATTACTTCTCCCTGCCTCACACGGAAAAGGAGAGCCATTGCTGCTCCCCACGAATCTGCTGCAGTTCCACACCGATAACTGCTTGCTGGCATAATTCAGGAGTTTTGATCGGTTCGGATTACTACCAAATGGCCGCTGGATTTAACTCCTCTTGGATTGAGTCGTATTAATTGATAAATTTGTCCTGATCACGGGGGGCCATACTTTCAGCGTCTTCGCCATGTTTTCAACAATCGTACTCGCTGTCTCCCTGTATTTTTCCTTCATCTCCGAATCCGTTCTGTCTAATGCGGTGAGCATTTTTAACAGCTCATCGTAGGCTTTGATCATGTTATCGCGGTGAATGGTAAATTGTGCTTCGGCCGTCATGACAGAGGATTTGGTTTCCGCGGCTTTGAGCATTTTTTCCAGTTCGGCAATTTTCCTGGCGGACGGTACCTCTTCTTTAGCCGCCTCCAACTCCTTTTGCTTTAACGTGACTTTTTCCTGCTCAGCAGAGTATTTCACCTTGTAGTCGTTCAACTGTTGCTCCAGGCTTCGGGTCTGAATGGTCAATTGGGCGAGTTCGCTGCTTTTCAAGTCCAGGTCTTGTTGGATGTCTTTTTTCTCCTGAATGGCCTGGTCTCTGTCCTTGACAGCTTGTTGCAATTCCACTCTGGTCATGTTCTCCACATCGTGCTCGGCGATAAACTCCTCCCGCTCCTCTTCCGGGATCCCCAGGAGGATGAGTGCCTGGCTGTAGCTCAAATTCGCCACCGGTGGCGAATTTGGATTGCCGTCACTGTCGGGGGAGGCAAGCAGTTTCGTCCCATACTCTTCCCAGAGCTGCATCAGCTTGTCGGCCGTTCGCTGGGAATAACTAACTGATTTCTTCAACCACTTGCCCCATTCACCATGGGGAAGCAGGTCCTTAGCCTCCTTCAGTCGCCGGCCGATTTCAATGGCGCTGGTAAGGAGGATTTTCCCGGCCTGGTGTCTGATCGTGTTTATTTCAGCCGCGATCACAAGCGGCGTGCGATCTGTGATTAAACCACTCATAATATTACCTGCCCTTTCCGTTACTTTATTCACAGAATATGGGGCCAGGCTTATGCGTGTGACAAACCTCACTTAAATAGCTTGTCAAAGAATCGGAAGTGGAAGCGGGAACCTTACTTTTTAATAGGTCGGCCCGCAGACTGTAACCTCCGGACAAGCAGGATCATAAAATAAAAGGACAGGCTGATTTCAAAGCAGCCTGTCAATAGGTGGGAAAGGATGTGAGGTCGATGGCAGTAAGTACAACGTCTTTAAATTCAACACTGATCGTAAAATACCAGACCGGGACTACGCCAACAGGCGGCCCGCAACTCAAACAGAAAAGCCTGAATTACCTGAAGGCTGACGCCTCCGAACAGGATGTTTATGATGTGGCGGCAGCTTTACTCAGTCTGGGACAGCATCCGCTTACGAACGTGCTCCTGAGGAAAAATTTTGAGCTGCTCAATGAGTAACACTCCGGAAAATTTGTGATAAAAGAGGTGATACTATGGCTGTAACGACGAATAAGGTGGTAAGGTTAACGTTTACAACTGCCGGCGGCAAAACGTTTGCCATCACCATCCCCGATCCGAGGGAAGACGTGGATCAGGCACAGGCCGAAGCCGTTATGGACACGATCATTCAGAAGAATGTATTCCTTACGCCCAGCGGCGAGCTGATAGGAAAGCGGGATATTAAGATTGTTGGAACCACGATCAACGATTTATACGACCCGCCGCAAGCATAGGTGGAGCAAATAAGAAAGGCGGCCACGTGGCCGCCACTTCTCGCTTAGCTTGTGGCAAGACAAACTAAGCGCCGAGATATACTGTGCATCCTGTCTAACTTTTAATTTACAGCTATGATCCTCTGAACATTTACGATAGGGCCTTTTATTATTGGTCAATCCCACCACTAAATTTCTCCAATTTGACAACGCTAATATTTTCCAACAAAAAAAGACGCTTTTTCAGCGTCCCCACGGCGAACAAACTGACAAAGGTTAGCATCCCACGTCCATTCTGATTGATCCTCGATTGCTGCCAGAAGCTTAGTCAATACATCATTACCAACGTAATTAATAGTTGTTCCTCAAATTTTCCAAGCAATGAATATCTGACATTAACCCAACTACTAGTGGCTTATGCTCCAAACCTATCTACTTTGAAAAGCTTGAGATCTTCATCCACCTCTCCCAAATATAATTTGCTGAGCATCATTCCACCTAACACCGCAAATAAAATGCCATTGGCTCCATATCCCAAGCAGTACCATAGTTTTTCATTTTTTGGATCTTTACCCAGGAAGCCTACGTTATCATCAGTGGATGCAAAAGCTCCACAATATCGATACTCGATCTCGATATTTAACTTGGGAAATAGGTTTTTCAGGCGTTGCTCTAACCTATCATAACTTTTCATGCATAATTCTTCATTTAATATATCGGGCAGAAAGTTAATATCCTCTCCGCCAATGATGATTCTATTATCACTTGTTGTTCTGAAGTAATGGTAAGGGTCTTCATTGTCTCTAACTACGACTCCTTTGTAGATATTCTCTAGATTATTGATTGGTCTTGTAGCAACATTAAAGGTGGTTGTTTTGGTTCCGAAGGCCTTTTTTGTAAAAAGGTGGGTGTTGTACCCAGATGCCACGATCACTACTTTGCCTTTAACTTTGTGGCCAAAGACCGTTTCTACGGTAACCAACTTCTCGCTATACCTTACATCCACCGCTTCTGTGTTTTCATAGATTCTTAACCCGTTTTTACAGCTTACCTCCAACAAAGCATGCGTATATTTATAAGGATTGAATTGAGCTCCTCCACCTTTACTTAATACACCAGCCTTTACCTCAAATGAAAACGGATTAGTCTCCTGATTAATAAATTCTACTGGAAATCCATTTTCCTTTCTAAACTTATACTCTTGTGCAATTTCCTTTTTTTCTTGATCTTTAGCTGTGTATAGCAAGCTATCAACTCGTTTAAAGTCACAAGTATTGCCATATTCGGCGATAAACTCTTCGATTTCATCTAATGCCTTTATTCCTAACTCATAGGACCTTAAAATAATGGCGATTGAGGTATAGGACTTTAACTCCATCGCATTACTATCTAGCTCATATTGAAGAAGTGACGTTGTGATGCTAGTACTCCCATGAGCAATTCTTGATTTTTCTATAAGAACAGCCTTAATATTGCGTTTAGAGAAATAATATCCTAAAATTGCTCCGGTTACGCCTCCGCCTACTATAATCACATCGGTCTCGATGTCGTCTGTTAAATACTCATACTGCTTAGTCAATGGGCTAATTCTCGTAAAAATACAATCTCCTTGTACATACGGTATCATCATACTAATGACCGACTCCCTTAAAAATCAACTTAATTCAATAATCTCATTTTATCTGTAGAAAAATAAAAAAAACAATTTTTCTAGTGTAGCTTTTGCTAAACAACTCGTATTTATGTAATCCAACGTAGTAGTGCTAACATAACACTTTTTAATTGACACTACTACATAACCAATAACACCTGATGACTGCTGGACTTAACTCGTTACAACTGCCGGCGGCAAAACGTTTGCCATCACCATCCCCGATCCGAGGGAAGACGTGGATCAGGCACAGGCCGAAGCCGTTATGGACACGATCATTCAGAAGAATGTATTCCTTACGCCCAGCGGCGAGCTGATTGAAAAGCGAGACATTATGATTGTTGGAACTGCCACCAACGACTTATACGACCCGCCCCAAGCATAGGTAGAGCACATAAGAAAGGCGGCCACGTGGCCGCCACTTCTCCCTTAGCTTATGGCAAAACAAACTAAGCGCCGAGATATACAATGCATTCTATCTAACTTTTAATTTTACAGCTATGATCCTCTGAACATTAAGATAGGACCTTTCATTATTGGTCAATCCCACAGTGCCTAAAAAGGACATCCAACCAAAGAATCCAGGCACTCTTAAACGGAGGTCGACACCCAAAAAGCAGGTAGCATTTATAAATATACCTCAGTACTATATTCTTCAGGTTATTTAACGCCAAAGTGCCTCGGGTTGTCAAATCGGCTTAGTATAATTGAGTATCAGCAAGGCCTATAACAAATTTCCGATTTCAAGGTTCTTTAAAAGAAGTCCTAGAGGGATATCTTTAAGCGAACTCACACCAAGACAGGTCTTAGCCGCTTTGGTTAGCACCCGTATATCATACCATCCGGGGTAAACCGGTTCGACCGGCTTTTCTAATCCAAGCAGACCATATACGGCCATCATTGCACTGCGGACCGAGTATTCAACAGTGAATACGCAATCATGCGGTATTTCCGCAAACTGACCGAGGAAACCGAAGTTCCGGCTGCCTGAAGGAATCACATCCGGCCTGTCGCCTGCAACACGCGGCATAAACTGAGAAGTAATATAGGGCATCATTGCCGGAATAACATTGACCGTGTGCGACAAAATTTCCGAAATACGGTCTTTTAGTCCCATGTGATAAAGCAGTTCCTCAAACATCTCACGTCCGGTACACTCGGAATAAGTTTTTCTGATATAGTCGCCGGGTACATCCATGTTTAGTGCATATGCCCATAGAACCTTAACATTGTCGGGTTGACCGATAAAATGCGGATGCTTCGGCACAACCCAGCTCATCAGCCAGCTGGAATCCTTGATTGTAACCAGACCACCCATACCTGGCTTGTCTCCCGTCAAATTCAGAATGTGCGGGAACACAATATCATCGTCTTTTAAGGTAATTGTAAAGCTCATCCACTTTGTTTTGTCAATATTGGAGCAGAATGCTTCCGGATGACCGAAATCGGGTGACTTCACAGCTATTTTCTCCCAAACCGAGAAGCAGCCCTTATCGTCCGAACGGTTAAGCGGAGCAGGTGTATTAAAATCCCCACGCTCAGTATTCTGGGTCATTGAACCGTTTGTGAAGAGAACAAGATCATCTTCAGTAACTGCTATCCTGCCGGTTTTACCATCCTTGGCATAATGGACGCCGGTTGCTGTCTTTGTATCGTTGGAAAAATCAAAATCAATGTCGGTTACGGTATAGCCGCAGTCAAACTGCACACCGTTCTGTTTCAGCCATGTAATTAACGGCAAAATCAGTGAATCGTACTGATTATAATCAGTATGCAGGATGCCTTTCAGCCGGTTCATCCCATCAATCAGGTGCATGAAACGTTCCATGTATCGTTTAACTTCAACGACACTGTGCCACGGCTCAAAGGCAAACATTGTAACCCAGAAATACCAGAAGTTAGTCTTGAAAAATTCGGGAGTGAAGTATTGCTCAATGGTAGTTGCTCCCAGCGCCTCTTCTGTCAGCATGTGGAGCTTCGCCAATTCCAGAGCATTTTTCGTGCTGAGGCCGAAAGAAGAGAAATCCACCGGAGTACCCTGCTTCTCTACCAAACGGCAGTGGGATTCAATCGGCTCATCGATATTCAGTTGATGAAATTCATCAAGTACACTGACCTTCGGGTCAGAAAGCGAGGGAATAAAACTGAACAGTTCACTGAAACACTCAAAATGCGATTCAATTTCGCGTCCGCCGCGTGCAGTGTACCCCTTTTCTGCCGTCCCTGCACCATCCATAGACCCTCCGAGACGATCCAGCGATTCCAATATATGAATATTTTCTCCCGGCATATGGGCGTCATGAATCAGAAAAGCTGCCGCAGAGAGAGAACCGATTCCACCACCGATAAGGTAAGCATGCCGGTTTTCAATGTTCTTCGGAGCCTTTGGATTGATTCTTTCATAGTTATACATAAAAAGCACTCTCCTTTCATGCAAGTTATCTTTGGATAGACTTTCTTTAACCGATCCTAAAAACTTGCTATAAAAAAGATAGTACAAATCAGAAGAGTGCTCAATGAACAAAACAGGATACGTGTGCAATAATTACACAGATTATTGAAAGTGTGTAATTTCAGCTTCTATCAAATTTACTTAGTGTATTTACAATGTTCCCACTCATCATTTGATCGATTTGCTTTAACATTTGCTGAGGAGTTTCCCGCAAATCCCGTTTAAGCCAGGAAATAAAAACACCCATCAGGGCATTTGAATAAAATTCGCAGCAATCAAGCTTAATATCTTCTGACAACACCATGCTTTTGGAGATATCTTCTATAATCCTGAACAAAAAACGATAAAACACACGTTGCAGGAATGCTTCCAAATGGTCTCTTCCCAAAGAACGGTATGTGTTCAGGCAGATAATGCGATTGTCTGCCGTATAATCCAATATCAACTGAAGTCCTTGCTGCCATTGGTCCAGCGTGCAGTATTGATCAACGCCGTCGATTACTTCACAGCTAAAGATCCAACCCAGCAGTTCATATACATCGTGAAAATGATTGTAAAATGTATGTCTTGTGAATCCACAGTCATCGGTAATCATCTTGACATGAATATGGTTAATAGAGTGGGATAACATCAGCTTTTTTAACGAATTGGCAAGCGCAGTTTGTGTGATTGCAGTGTTAGACATATAGCCCTCCGATCTTTAACAATTTACTACCTCCGCTTCCCGTTTAAAACCTTGAACTGCATTAGTATCCTATCCAAACGACTCGTAAAATCTATGTGCTTCTTTTCTATCTTTTGAGGATACAAAGATAATGTAATAACAGTTTATCCTACGGCAATATTCGGCGAAACGTGTCGTTTCGCGAAGGGTCCTGGAACTTACGCGGGAACTTACGCGGAACGACAATTAATGACACTCAAAAGCAGTTCCGCCTAGTACGTGGCTCCCAGATAAGAGGTGGTGATAACTCGCAGTTTACCGCCACCCATGGTAAACTGCGTCAGCTCATTTATGATTAACCGCAAGCCGCTCCACTTGATAAAGGAGACGAGAAAATCAATTCGGTCACTGCTTAGGATTTCCTTTTTGAGTTCGGAGATCATGCTAGGTTCATGGACAGCCCCAGTGAAGAGAGCGTTCTCTGCTATAGAAGTCTCTGGTCTCACGATCTTTTCCGTGGCGGTTAATGCTTTTGGCTTGTTTGCTTTCTTGTCTACCAGGGCTAGTAAAAGCTGGGCATCCTGATTTATCAGGAAACTCTCAACTCGTTTTAAGGTCTCTTGATCCTTCTTGAAGCTAAAGCTCCCTTTTTGAATACACTCGACTATGTATTGTAAGATACCATTGCATAAATTGACACGGTCTCTGACGACAGAATCTCCATCCTCTCTAATCGTATTCATCAAAGGCATGCTCTCCCTAAAATGATCATCATGCTTGATCACTACCCTTCTCTTCGGGTCTAGAATTTTTAAGCAGAATAACCGGACTCTCTTCTTTAGAATAATCGGATTCTCCTTGCTGCTGCGCTTCTACAAGAATATCAACGGCATTTGCAACTTTGGCGGCTAGTTGAAAATACATTTCCTTATAATTTGGCATGCGAAATACATCCCTATGCACCCACCTGCTATCGTCTCTGGGGGCGTGCCCTGGGGACGATTGATTCCATGGAAGCCTTCTCGCCACATTAACAACAACCATAAGCAAGCATATACCTCGCGCTGAAAGGCGCGAGGTATATGCTTTTAAGGGGTAAGATCACACTTAATCTTACTCCCTATATTTCGTAGAGCTTCGTAACGGTCAGATACCGAGTTGAATAATAATTCAAACAATAATAGCAAATTTACG
>NZ_AGAF01000065.1 GCF_000224515.1 Desulfosporosinus sp. OT
TTGATATTTTGTATGAGGTGATGTTTAATGGCATTTAAGGTTAATTGCGAAAGATGTGGAACTCTCTTTAGCAAAGGAGAAATTCACAATTATAGAGGCAACAATCTTTGCGAGGATTGCTATATTCTTTATTACATGTTTAGTCAGAAAGTTTCTGATGGTTTTTCGCCCGATGTAATTCAAATTCGTCGCAGGATTCCGACCGTTACAGTCCTTCAATTATCGACTAAAAGGTAAATTTATAAGCAAGAAGTAATGAACTATTGAAAGGGTGGGATTCGTTTGCCTGACTTAACACTTGATAAACACATCCCCTTAGATGAGACGATGATGATCAAGAGGGAGTCAGGTGAAAGATCTTATCCGATTTGGCTAATAGTCAATCCAAAGCATCCTGCTGTTCGTCACAATATTTGGACACCTGCTTTAGCTGAGATACAGGACAAAGTATATAGGGAAATACATAAAATAATTGACGTTTCTAATATTTATATTAGAAACGTAGTTTGCGATAGTAGAATTGTTCCTACTAAATTAAATTGGTGGGGATCAGAAATTGCAAAAGAAATCGAGTTGTTCAGAGAAATTGTTCTTGAAAATAAACCTAAGATTCTTATTACCTTCGGCTCATTTCCATATGAATTTTCGAGGCGGGTCTACGGGATAAAACCCGAAAAAGGGCCTCGACATTGGGGTAATTCTAACTTAGGAGATGAATTCGAAAAGTTAATTGAGAATTTTGATATAAATAGAACTAATAGGATTCCCTTACTTCGCAGATTGGTTTCCAGTAATAAGTTCATGGAGGGTCATAATTATCTTGAAAAAAGTTATTTTCATTACGTCGGAACAAAGCTAGCGGAAAAGATTATTGAAAACAAGGATAGTTTTGATATCTGGATTTGAACAAATACACGCGATTACTTCAAGGGCCGAACAAATTTGTCCGGCCCTTGAAGTGGTTAATTTTCTTTGCGTCTATAGAATGAAAGAAAACCGATCTATAACTTGATTTTGCGATATGCTATAATAGGTTTAAAGTAGGGACAAAATAATAAACTCTAGAATTAAAATATCAGGGAGACGGGTGAACTAGTATGTCCGAAGATGTTTCTTACACTCCTGAAGAAGTGGCTAAGATCCTTAACATCTCCAAGTATACAGTTTATGAACTTATTAAGCGTGATGAGCTGGCAGCCTACCGCGTTGGCCGTAAGGTACGTGTAGACGGTGCCGATATTGAGGCCTTTAAGCGTAATTCAAAAAATGTAACTCCTTCAGCTGCTTTAGTGTCACCACCCGCATCCCCTAGTTCTTATTCTCCGTTGGACGGAGGCTTAATTATCTGTGGACAGGATATGACTTTAGATATCTTAACTCGCCATCTGGAAAGAAAATTTCCTCATGTCCGCTTCCTTAGGCAAAATATTGGCAGTATTGACGGACTTATGGCTTTATACAGAGGTATGGCTAACGTTGTTACTGCTCATTTATGGGATAGTGACACCAACGAATATAACACTCCCTATGTCCGAAGAATGTTGCCTGGGCACAGGGCATTATTAATAAATATGGTTTATCGAACAGAAGGGTTTTATGTTGCCAAAGGCAATCCAAAGAAAATCTTCACATGGACCGATCTTGCTCGCCCTGACCTGCAATTCGTCAACCGTGAACGCGGTTCAGGTGCAAGGGTTTTATTGGACGAACATTTACGAATTCAAGGAATTACCCATCAAACCATCAATGGGTATAGCAACGAAGAAATGAGTCATATTGCTGTTGCCAGCAAAATCGCCAGAGGTGAGGCGGACGTAGGTCTAGGAATTGAAAAAGCTGCACAGCAAGTTAATAATGTTGACTTTGTTCCTTTACAAATAGAGCGTTATGATATAGTTGTGCGTAAGGAAGACATTGATAAACCTTATTTTCAGGCTTTATTGTCCATCCTAAAATCGGCAGCTTTTAGAAATGAGGTACTGGGAATTGGTAGCTATGACGTAACCAGCATGGGGGAAATCATGGCAGAGGTGTAATCTCTTATATATGAATGATTATATAACTTAATGTTTCAAACGCTTTAAAGTTAATAAGTAAAGAGGTATTCAGCATTTTACTGAAATACCTCTTTTTTGTTCTGAGATAAAATTCTTTGACGAATCTATTGTCGTTCAATTATCAATTTGAAGATAGATAAGTCTGGGCAATTACCTGAATACATCTCTATGAAACTTTGTTCTGTAGATTCCAGTCAATTTTGGCTTCCTTCTGGATTAAATTTAATTAGCATAAATACTAATGTTTTTGGTAATTTATGCTAATTAAATGCTATACAATTACATTTTTTTATTTCTCTGCTAATTTAAATCAATGAGCCGCTCTCTTTAAGTAGTGTATATCAAGATTTTTGACACAAAATTTATAGATCAAACGTAGATTATATCAGATTATGGTCATTATTAATTTGAGAAAGGACGAAAAACACATTGAGTAATTATAACCTCCATCAGTGGACTCAAAAATCTCCTTATTTAGCCAATTGGATCCAACAAAATCCTCCTACAGCGAGGTGTACTTCACAAAGTCAGCCGATAACTCCAAATCCGATTTTCCCTCTTACTGCAACCCTACCAATGTGCCCCCCTCTCGAATTAAGTCAAACAAGCCCAAGTGTAATATTAGTTACGATCTCAACCCCCGCCGAAACAGTTTTCACCTTGCCTACCAAAGCACTGGAAATTAAAACCACTAGAAAAAGTTTAAAGATTACACAGTGCCGTTTTTATAACTTTCTTTCTTCAGTACTTGGGATACCACACGACAACCCCAAGTTGTTTCTGGGAGGCTTTGTGCGCAAAGACATTCAATATTCCGAAGCAGTTCGACAAACTGCAAATACTGTGGAGGGCACTATTAGAGATTTTGTAGTCAACATCCCTATTTCGTGTGTTGTTGACCTCGGTCAAACCCTTGTAATACCACCTACCCTTTTTGGACTGCAAAATGGAGACAAATTGATATCTAGCGACCTCACTGAGGTTAACATTGTAAGACAACAGTTTCTAGACTTATTACCGCACTGTGAACTTATATTCACTCAGATTAGTGAAATGGATGATACCCTTGACCGTGTACCATTACAAGGTGGTCCCTTAGAAGAAGGCGTTTTCAGAACTATACAAGAAAAAATGATTATCTTAATTCAACTTCGTTTGACCTTCCCTAACCATAGTTGATCCTTTAACTACAGTTACCTTCACAGAAAATACAAATAAATAAAACAATAGAATTAAAATAAATAATAATAACTTTGGAAAGTGCTGTGATTCTACCTAGACAAAAAAAGAGCCTCCTCGGCTCTTTTCTAATGCTATTTTAATTTTTATGCCAAAATATGGTGATAACTAAGGGTTTGTCTTCACAAAATCTAAAAATCAAACATAGCTTATAGTGTATCGAACAAGTATTTTGATGTTAGAAAGGAAGAAATTATATTGAGTAATCAGATTCGTTGTCCTCATCAGTGGAGTCAATCAACAACTTTTGAACCTAATTGGACCCAAGGAACCTGCGATTCGGTGTGGACTCCACAAAGTTGTCAACCAATTGCTCCAACTCCTAATCCAGTTTTCCCTATTACTGCAACCCTACCGACATGCGCCCCACTTGAATTAAAACAAACATGTCCAGGTACAGTATTGGTTACAGTATCCATCCCTACAGAAGCAATTTTTACCTTGCCTACGAAAGCACTAGAAATTAAAAAGATTAGAAAAAACCTTAAGATAACACAATGCCGATTTTTCAACTTTTCTCCCCGAGTATATGGTAAACCCCAAGATACACCGAAGTTGTTTCTGGGAGGCTTTGTACGCAAGGACATTCAGTATTCCGAAGCAATTCGACAAACTGCACACACTGTAGAAGGTACTATTAGAGATTTTGTTGTTGATCTGCCTTGGACGTGTGTAGTTGACCTCGGTCATCACCTTATCATACCACCCACTCTATTTGGCCAGCAGCAGGAATATGAATTCTTAAAAACCTCATCCCTTCCTTGCGGGTTCTCATCCAAAGACAAACTCATGTCGGGCGATATATCCGAGTTTAACATGGTAAGCAATGAGTTCTTAAACGCATTACCAAACTGTACCCTTGTATACAGCCAAATTAATGAAATGGATGATGCACTCGACCGCGAACCGTTGAAGGGCGGACCTTTTGAAGAAGGACTCTTTAGAACGGTACAAGAGAAGATGATTATTTTGATTCAACTTCGACTCACCTTCGAAACTGAAATTGATCCTCCAGTGAAAGGCTAACATCTCTACAACAGGTGCATCCTTGGAAAGGCACGGTCTTAAGGTATGCTTGATCGTGCCCTTTATTTATTATAGTCATTAATGCCTCTTCATAATCAGCCACTTTACCTTTGACAACATATCTTCTTCTCCTTTAAACTAAAAAATACCTACAAAAATGACCGGACAAATCTGTCCGATCATTTAGAATCGACTCAAAATTAAAAAAGGTTATTTACTTATGGTTGGCGAATGACTTCGATGTGCCATTGCTTCATTGCTTTTCTTACTGAAAAACATCTTTTAAATAAATGATGGAGGGGTTCAAGTGCCTATCAAATTAGAACATTTCAATTAATAGTCCGACAAATCAGTTTTTGCATAATCTATTGGTGAATACGAGCTTGTACCGGCATCATTTACTGCCTTTATTTTATAATAATAGGTGGTATCTGCCCATAAGCCTGTATTTATATAACCTGCGGTTGTTACCGTCGCAATCTGGGTATAAGTTCCTGAAGAAGAGGTTGCTCCGTAAACATAATAGGATGTTGCTTCTTGTACAGGATCCCAAGTAAGGTTTATTTGACTGGAACTTGCGGTGGTTGCTTTTATATTCGTCGGTGCGGACGGTGTATCAGACCCATTGGTAGTTTCATTAAGACTAATTAAGATACTATCAGGCACAACGACTATCCCACCAAAAACAATTTCTTTCTCAATACTGCTTCTTTTACTTCTAAAAAAGTTTCTTGTTGACTGATCGACTGGATCTCTAACCAAGAAAACTGGCGAATCTGTTAATGAAGCTAAAGCTGCGCCAGCTAAAGCGTCAGCGAAATTTTCTCCTGTTGACAAATAGCTAATGTTGAAACGAAGTTCATTTTCAAATTCTTTGATAATTCTGATGTTTGTTTCATACCTATCTATCCCGCTGAGCCGTTTAGGAGATGGAAGTTGGTTAAGAACACTCTCACTTATAACTCCTGTCCCTCCAACAACATACGTACTTTTTACAGTTTTTAATAAATATGCTTTAATGCTTCCCGGCAGATTGTCCTTAGGCGTAAGAAGGATTGGAATTCCCTTCATTGCTGCAATGGGAGCAATTGACAATGCATCTGGGAAAGTTTGACTACTAGCAATTACTGCTTGGTCGAATTGCCCCATAGATTGAGCAATTTTGATAGATGTTTCATAACTATCGTTTCCCGCAATTCTCGATACTTCTATCCCTAAGTTTTTTATGCTTTGTTCAACACCTGTTGAAATAACACCTACTCCGCCAATCATAATAACATTTTTCACTTTTAAACGTGAAAGCTGAGTCTTCGTTTGCTCATTCAGGGTATCTCTTGAGGTTAGGAGTAATGGAGCATTATATTTTTGTGCAAGCGGGGCGCTGCATAATGCATCAGAAAAATTCTCTCCACTTACAATAATGGCATAGTAAGAAGTACTCCAGCCATTAGCAACTTTTGCACAAGTTTCATACATATCTTCTCCAGCTAATCGTTCGAACTGAGTTTGTGATGAAGTATCTGTTGGAGTTGAGTTGTCGGAGTCGGCACTAGTTACATATGCTTTAGCAGAATAGTTGCTTGTCCCAGAATCGTTTACCGCCACGACTTTGTAATAGTAGCTGGTATTTGCCGAGAATTCAATATCTGTATAGTCTGACGTTGTCGTTGTAGCAATTTTATAATAAGTCCCTGAGGATGAGGTAGCTCTATAAACGTAATAGGATGTAGCGTCACTGACAGCATCCCAGTCCAAGTTTATTTCACTTGAATTTTCGAACTTAGCGCTAAGGTCTGTTGGGGCTGACGGTATATCCCCCTCATCAGACTCTTCGGTTGTAGCATGTTCTTTAGAAGAATAGGAGCTTGTACCAGAACTGTTCACGGCCGTGACTTTGTAATAATAGGTGGTATCAGACGACAAGTCAGTATCTGTATAACTTGAAGTTTTCGTTGTCGCAATTTTGGAGTAAGTACCTGAAGATGAGGTGGCTCTATAAACAGCATAAGATGTCGCGTCACTGACGGAGTCCCAGTTCAAATATATTTCATTGGAGCTTTCGGCAGAAGCGCTTAGATCTGTCGGTGCTGACAGTGTATCAGACTCATCAGACTCTTCGGTTGTAGCATGTTCTTTAGAAGAATAGGAGCTTGTACTAGAACTGTTGACGGCCGAGATTTTGTAATAATAGGTGGTATCAGCCGACAAGTCAGTATCTGTATAACTTGAGGTTTTCGTTGTCGCAATTTTGGAGTAAGTACCTGAAGATGAGGTGGCTCTATAAACAGAATAGGATGTTGCATTACTGACGGAATCCCAGTTTAAGTATATTTCGCTGGAGCTTTCAACCGTAGCGCTTAGGTCCGTTGGTGTTGATAGAGTACTTGTTGCTAAAGAGTTTTTCGGAAATATTAACGCTGAAAATAATAAGAAAAGTATTGTGGTTATTAATTTGAGATAGCGTTTTTTCATCGATTTACCTCCCCCATATTCTTGCAATTTAGCAGTGTTATCTTTCCTTTTTACAATCAGTTCAAATTTTAGGTGTTCGTATTAAACTGAGAAAGAGCTACTTGAAAGATTACTCGCCGTTTGTTAATTTAAGAAACGACTAGATTATTCTTTAACATCTAATTTTAGTGCTTATATTTATTTCTTGTTTCTTTCTCCATAATCCTTCCGGTGTAAGAAATATTTTCTAACTGTCACCTAAAGTCCGAGAGGGTGATATGTGAAACAACACTTCAACAGTTTAAAAGATAGTATATTGTCATAATTTATAATAGCCACTGGTATGTCTAATAATCTCAAACTGGAGATAATACCTATAAGACTTTTGTAGTTTAATCTTGTAATGATATAATTCACATGTAATTACTAATACAGGAGGATTAAAATGTTCAGTAAAAAATCAGTTCAATCGAAGTTGATCTTACCTATTCTTATGATTCTTTTATTAAGTGTAGCTGGCTGTGGAAGTACGCCAAACAAACCTAACAATTCTGAGAACTCCTCAGGGGATTCAACTTCTCAGGTACCAACTTCCCCGGCACCCAACTCACAAGATGTTAAACCTAACAGTTCTACTCCTGCAAACGCAGGAGTAGTTACCTATGAAAACTACCTTAAGATTAAACTCGATACAACTTACGAGGATGTAAAAAGCATTCTGGGAGAAGGCAAGAAAAAAGCAATCAATTCCGACGTTATCGATTACACATGGGCTGAACAGACTAAAACGATCCTAGTCCAAACTAATAAGGGTAAAGTCGTAACTAAAATTCAATCAAACCTTGGAAAAACCACATCCAAGCTTACCTTAGATCAATTTAATCAAATCACAACAGGCATGACTTTTGATCAGGTGGTTTCCATTCTTGGACCTGATTACCAGGAAGTCAGCTACAAAAAAAAACCTGCTAATGTAATCTTAAGAAATGTCGTCTGGATGTTACCTGACTCTACGTCCATTAAAGTTTACCTGCAGGATGGGAAAGTCATTAACAAAAATACTACTCTCAAAAAATAATCTCTCCCGTTCACGTCATGAGCAGAGCAGATTAGAACCCGAAAATGAAAGCTCCTAAAGCTCTCATCTCGGGTTCTAATCTTAATTCCCACGTCTTCCTTGATACCTTTCATTATTAGACCATTGTTCTTTTGAAGACTACCAATGGGTTATGAGAACTCCCCTTAAAGATATTTTCTCTATTAACCTTAACTGATTTATCAAGAATTGCATAATCCGTTTGCGCATTTTCCTCGATATGACACTTTGGAAGGATTATGCTATTTTTTATTTTGCATCCTTGCTCTAAAATCACACCTCGAAAGATAATCGAGTTAACTACTTCTCCTGCAATAGAGCATCCACTGGCAATCAATGAGTTGCTGACCTTTGCCTGTGAAGTGTATTGAGTGGGGGGATAATCTTTAAATTTTGTATGTATTCGATCCCCTCCCAACCATAATCTTCCTCGAACTTCCAGGTCCAAAAGTTCCATACTTCGATCAAAGTAATCTTTAAGCGTATGAATCGTCCCAATCGACGAACACGTTAGACTTCCATAAATCTTGAAAATTTGCAGGTTTGAATTAAATATATCTATTATGTCAATACACCCAATGCCACTATACTTCTCAACAATATTTAACAAAAGCTCACGTCGGATTATTAACATATTGACGAAATGGGATTGGAGGAACAGTCCTCTCTCGCGACTTTTCTTGTCTAGAATATTCGTAACTCTCCGTCCCTCACCCATCTCGAGAAATACTCCATCCGTCTGTTTATCTGAGTTAGCGGTTTCACTGTATATCAAAGTAATATCTGCATGCTTGTCATTATGAAATTCGAGTGCATTCTTAAAATTCATATTATATATTTGATCACCACTACTGATGATAACATTTTCTGCAAAGTCTTTTTGCAGAAACTCAATATTATTATATAAATCCGTAACACAAAACGTATGATTGTTCTCGGAGAAGCCATGAATGGCTTCAGGCAAAATAAACAACCCACCATCTTTTCTGTCCAGAAACCAAGCTTTACCAGCTCCCAAGTGATCCAGAAGTGGTCTATAATGGTGTGGGGTTACCAATCCAATCGTTCTTATTCCAGAGTTAACCATGCTGGATAACGCGAAATCGAGAATTCGATATCTGCCTCCAAATGGAACTGCAGCTATCGGCCTTTTTAGGGCAAGTCCTTGTAAGTTGTCAGTTGCGCTATTTGCATAAATAATTCCTATAGCGTTCGACATTATTGCTCCCGCCTTTCAAATTATCTGGGGCCTATAAACATTCTTACCTGCTTCGATAACGGAGCCTTCAGAGATATTATGATTATCCTCAATAACCGTAATCCCTTCTTGATCCGGAATGACTTGTTCCTCAGCACCGACAATACAGTGACGCATAATTTCTGCATTCTCTCCGACAATCGTTTTTCGTATGCGTGATCCAGTGTGAACTTTTACATACGGTAATAATATAGAATCCCTTATTTTTACCCCTTTGCCCACATAAACTCCAGGCGCAATGATTGAATTGCGCACATCACCGTGAACAATACACCCATTACAAACAAGACTGTTCTCTATTTTCGCGGTAGACCCAACAAAATGGGGTGGTAAAATATCTTCATTCGAAAATATTCGGAATTGCGGATCAAAAATATTGAGAAAATGTCCCTCCCTCAAGGACTCCATATTAGCGTGATAATAACTTTCAATTGTGCCGACATCTCGCCAATACCCATGGAACTCGTAAGCATAGACTCGTTTCGCTTGTTTTAACTGGTGTGGAATGATATTTTCGCCAAAATCATTTTGAGACCCTAAATCTTTTGCATCTTCAATTAACGCTTGTTTAAGTGTTGACCAGTTAAAAATATAGACACCCATCGAAGCCAAATCACTGTCTGGTTGGGCAGGTTTTTCCGAAAACGTTGTTATTCTAGCATCTCCATCAACCGTTAGAATTCCAAACCGAGAGGCTTCCTCTCGAGGAACTTGAATGGCCGCAATGGTTATTTCAGAATTCTTCTCTTTATGAAAGTTTAGCATTCGCGCATAATCCATTCTATAGACGTGATCCCCGGAAAGAATAAGTACATATTCTGGATCGTGAAAATCAATAAATTCGTAATTTTGGTATACAGCATTCGCTGTTCCGTTATACCAACTTCCTTCTTTTTCGCCTAAAAAAGGGGGGAGAATGTGGACTCCGCCATACGGGTTATCTAAGTCCCAGGCTGAACCCAAACCAATATATGAATTAAGCTGTAATGGCTTATATTGGATTAGAACACCGACCGTATTAATGTTTGAATTTGTGCAATTGCTCAAGGTGAAATCGATAATTCGATATTTACCACAGAAAGAAACTGCTGGCTTTGCCCTTTTTCGAGTTAAACCGCCCAATCTGCTACCTTGTCCACCAGCTAACAGCATTGCCACGCATTCCTGCTTGCGCATGTATGTAACCCCTTCCTCTTATATTCTTTGCAATCTTCTCGATGTTGACTTAACCTTTCAAACATTAACTTGGAAGTTATGTTAACTTCATCAGATAGACCTTTTTAAGCTATTCGACACAATATGTTAGTTACCCTTCTTATTTAATGATAATTACTATAAATATACTTGAATGTTGTAGTTCAATATCAGACGTGGTAATAAACACAATCTATATATTCTGCATACTTGATTATTTAGATACATTAACAAAAGCTCACTTACAACATTTAAGTGAGCTTTGTTTAGCGGCGAAAGCAAATTGGTAGCGAGTGAAAAAGTCTACTTATTTCCAAAAGAGCGCTGTGAGCTATGAAATTATGTTTTGATGCTTCTCAATATTACTCATCAAGTCATTTATAAGGATACGTATTTCTACTAGGTCAAACGGTTTAATTATAAAGTGCTTAATCTTACCGTCTTGAACTGCATCTTTTAAATCTTTAGCATCAAAATAAGCACTCATTATCACAACTATTGTTTCTGGGGCTAAATCTCTTAATTTAGCTAAAATCTGAATACCTCCTAATCCAGGCATCCTCATATCAAGTAGGACAAGTTTAGGCTTTTCCTCTATAACAAGTTGTAAAGCACTTAATCCTTCAGCTGCTTCTTTAACTAAGTACCCCTCTTGAGTTAAAAACTCATACATAAGTCGGCGTATACCATAATTATCATCAACCACTAAAATATGATTATTACTCACTAAAATCCGCCTCCTTATACACCCTACCATTCAATATTTAATCCATCATTATTAATTGGTCTATTAACTCATTAACTATCAGTTCCATATTATCCATTTCCTTTAATATTATGAGTGAATGGTCAATTTTATTATTCATTCTATCCAGTTGTATAAATCCTTTTAGAACAGTTAATTGGTCAATCAAATTATTGCAAATACTTAATATCTGCTCTTTACTCATACTCATCCAACTTTCTATATAAAGGTCCTAAAATCCTGTTAAAAAACCGAAGTAATTATATAGAAATACTTGCATTTTATTACCAGATTTAGCCCGTACAAATCTTACACTCTTGATTTGACAAATACAAGAGTGTAATTTGTCGCAAGATTATTTATATACTTTAGCATCATCAAGCTATTATTATTCATTAAAAATTAGTTATCTTAAGAATCTGCGCTTTAAATATTGAAACAATTAGGGAACTACACGTCAATAATGATTCTAAAAGCAGTATCACCAAATAATGAGATGATATACGCAAAATGATAAATAAAAAAATCCCCTACTATGCGGGGTTTTCCGCCGTCGGGGTTTCTTCATTCAGTGTTAATTATGATCATAATTTAGGTCAGGATATGATCGGTAATTAAGCTTAGAAAATAGGTAACTTGACAAAACTCTAGTTTAGCTGTCCTCTTATTGCTTAAACTGCACGAAAAAGGTCGTACCTGACGACCCCGTAACAATATGGATTTCAGCATTGTGCCTAGCTGCAATGCTGTAACAGGTAGCCAGTCCTAAACCCGTGCCGCTCTCTTTGGTAGTGAAAAAGGGTGTCCCAATCTTCTCTAGGTCGTCCGTTTTGATGCCACTCCCTTCGTCTACTACCGTTAGAACAACATTTTCACCGTCCATAAACGTTCTTATCGTCATCTTTCCGCCACTTGACATTGCTTCCAGTCCGTTCCGGACAAGATTCAAGATAAGCTGACGGATTTCTTTCTCGTCAAGAGGCAAAACTACCGTCTTCTTTAAATCAATCGTGATCTCTTTGTCGCTGAGCATTGCGTCCGCCTGAATTAACGGGAACATGTTCTCAATTAGCTTATTCAAACTCAAGGGCTGCAAATCTACCGCCTTGTTTTTAGCCAAGCTCAAGAATTCCGTGATAATCGAATTTGCTCTATCGAGCTCTTCAATCATCAGTTGGAAATAGCTATTAAACTTCCCGAACTCTTCTTTATCCCCCAATAACTGAAGAAAACCTCGGACAGTTGTCATTGGATTCCTAACTTCGTGACCAATCCCCGCTGCCATTTGTCCAATAAGGTTCAACCGATCCAAGCGGGCCATTTCCTTTTCAAACATTTTACGTTCGGAGATATCGCGGTAATAGACAGACAAACCTTCGTTGGACGGATAAACATACACTTCATACGGCGAATCTGTGTGGAGACCCGTGATCTCAAAATGTACGGCTTCTTTAGTACTCATAGCTTTTTGATAAAGAGCGTAATATTCGGAGAGCAATTCTGGATAAAGATCCCAAATACTTTGGCCGATCAACTCTTCTCGGCTCTTAAGCCAGAATTTCTCTGCCTCTTCATTGACGAAGATAAACTGCCACTGGTGATTCAGAGAGAAGAAAGCATCCGTAATGCTTTCAAGAATATTAGTGAGCTTGAGGCTGGTTTCACTAAGCTTTTCATTCGCTTGAAAGAGTTCACAGGTTCGCTCCTGAACGAGCTTTTCAAGAGTTTGGTAGCGATCTTTTCGCTCCTTTTCTAGTTGTATTCGCTCGGTAATATCCCGTACAGACCAGACAAAAATCTGCTGTTCCTCAATGTTGGCCACACCGATCTGAACCTCTACGAAAAACACTGCCCCACTTTTACGCACGGCGGCGGTGTCTAGGATCTTGCTAGTTTTATTCCAAATCGAAGAATCCTTGAGAACAGAAAGGATTTCTCCTGAAAAAAGCTTGGAGACATGCTGTCCCTGCAATTCCTCAGGTCCATAGCCGAACATTTCCGTCACTGCTGGATTGACGTTTAAAATGCATCCTCCTCCGTCTAGCGTAATTACACTATCTGTCGAAGTTTCTCCGATCACACGAGCTAATGCTTCAGCCTTACGCAGATCTGAAGTGGTGCGCTCTAAACTTTCATTCATTGTTTCAAGTTCAATAGCCCGTCGCGTAAGCAATTCATTTTGGCGCCTAATATATATTTCATTAAGATGAATTTTAACAAATGCTTCTATTTTCATTTTTAAAGCTTCTGGGTGGAATGGTTTAGATAAATAATCAATTGCGCCCAGAGAATACCCTTGCAACTTGTTTTCCATGGTCTGGTAAATCGCTGTAATAAAAATAATAGGTGTATCCTGGCTTCTTTTCCTCGCCCTGATGAGCTTGGCAGTTTCAAAGCCGTCCATTCCTGGCATCTGTACGTCCAACAGAATCACGGCAAAATCATCTTTCAGCAAGCACTTTAAGGCCTCTTCCCCAGAGCTGGCAAAAACTAGTTGATAGTCTGGCGATTTCAGTACTGCTTCTAACGCAAGCAAATTTTCTCGGCGGTCGTCAACAATTAAGATCTTCATTTTCTTTCTCTTTCTTGGCACTCGTCCCTTTATTTTTTCACTTTAAGAACCCTACAACCTTGCTTAAATTAGCTACCTCATCTTCTGATAGATTTTCTGTGCCGAATCAAAGGCTTCATAGTAATGAGAGTAATTGTTAAAGGCAATATCTTCTTTACCCCCCAACCCTAGGATGCCTGACGTGCACAAACTCTCATAAAACAACCCATGAACACGGTTTTGCAGGACCCTATCAAAATAAATCATCACATTCCTGCAGATAATCACGTGGAATTCATTAAACGAATGATCTGTAGCCAAATTGTGCTGGGCGAACACTACATTTTGCGTTAAAGACGGGTGAAAAACGGCTTTATCATTAATAACCTCAAAGAAATCTGCAAAGTTCTTTGTTCCCCCTGATAGTAGGTAGTTGTCCTGGTATACCTCCATTTTATCTAATGGATAAACACCATCCTTTGCCTTTTTTAATAAATTTTCGTTCATATCTGTGGCGTATATCTTGGTTTTGTGATATAGACCTGCCTCGCATAGAATGATTGCCATGGAGTAAACTTCTTCCCCCGTGGAACAGCCTGCATGCCAGATTCGAACAAAAGGCAGTTCTTGGAGAAGCGGGACCACTTTTGTCCTGAATGATTCAAAAAAAGGGGGGTCCCTAAACATCTCTGATATATGAATCGAGAAATCTGAGAGCAGCCTTTCCATCGCACAAGGGTCATGCAGAACCTTTTCCTGCAAGCTTGACACGCTTTTCAACCTTTCGGCCCGGATGCGATACCAGATTCTGCGCCTAATGGATGAAGAGACGTAATTTCTAAAATCAAACCCATAGTAACAATAAATCCCCTCTAGAAGCAGACTTATTTCGATCTTTTCTAATTCATCACAGCTTTCCGCTTCAGTGATTGTCCTGTTTTCCTCTGAACTCATCAAAACCATCCTATCTATAAAGCCAGATCTTGATTAAAGAAAACAGCTGTTCTAAGTTTACCGGCTTGCTGATATAATCCGATGCACCCGCTTGGATGCATTTTTCTCTGTCATTTTTCATCGCCTTCGCTGTCAAGGCGATTATCGGCAGGTTGGCGTACTCAGGAATTTGGCGAATGCTTTGTAATGCTTCGTATCCATCCATCTCAGGCATCATGATATCCATGAGAAGCAGGTCAATTCCAGGGTTTTTTTGTAAAATTTCTATGCCCTCCCTGCCGTTTTCGGCAAACAGAGTCTGCATATTACGATTTTCAAGGGCTGTGGTCAGGGCAAACACGTTCCGCATGTCATCATCCACAACTAGTATTTTCTTGCCTTCTAAGCGCGTGTTACCGTTCTCTACTCTTAGATTTTCATCGGCCACCTGTACGACGGTTGAAATGGCTCTGTTAGATTCAGCCACGGGGGAAGGCCACTCCTCCAGAGCTACTGCTGCTTCGGTGCAGGTTAGTTCGGAAAAATCGTTTTCAGCGTACTGGCCGGGCAGATATAGGGTAAACTTACTCCCCCTACCTTCGATGCTGTCAATCTCAATAAACCCTCCCAGCAACCTAGCAATTTTCTGACTGATGGTCAGTCCTAAACCTGTGCCCCCGTATTTCCTTGCAGTTGTCCCATTCGCCTGCTGGAAGGCCTCAAAGATCATTTTCTGCTTATCTTTAGGGATTCCAATGCCCGTGTCGGTCACCGAAAAAGCCAAGACCCACTCCACATTCATGAATAGGTCATTTTTTGTAACAATGTGATCTTCCGTCCTCCAGACTCGCAGAGTGACACTTCCATGATCCGTAAATTTAAAAGCATTAGATAATAAATTTTTTAAAATTTGCTGTAACCGATATTCGTCTATACAAATGGTCTGAGGCAGACCTGCATCCATTTGAACTATAAACTCCAGTTTCTTTTGGCTTGCTGCGGGAAGAAAGAATCGTTCGACATAGTTCTTGATTGCGGCCAATTCAATAACTGTCGGGTTTATAGATAACTTGCCGGCTTCTACCTTGGAAAGGTCCAAGATGTCATTAATCAGAGTCAACAGTTCATTTCCTGAAGAATAAATAGTTTTTACATACTCCACTTGACTCGCCGTTAGGTTATCTTCCTGGTTCTCGGCTAGCGTTTGAGAAAGAATCAGCAAGCTGTTTAGCGGCGTTCTCAACTCGTGCGACATATTAGATAGAAACTCTGTTTTATATTCAGAGCTTTCTTCAAGAGCAGCTTTCATGTTTTCCAGTTCCGTTGCCCTCTTTTCAGAGTATTTATACTGCTCCTCCAGCTTCTCATTAAAGGTTTTAAGCTCCTCCTGCTGGAGTTGAAGTTCCTCAGATTGAGACTGAAGTTCTTCAGTCAAGACCTGTGATTCTTTCAGCAGTGTTCCAATCTTCATGTGAGCTTCCACCCGATTTATGGTAACCCCTATGTCCTTTGAAATCTGTTGCAGAAGCTCCTGCTGGAGAGGGTTAAACGTTTGAAGGGATGCAAGTTCCATGATCGCCACTACCTGTTCCTCAAACGCCACAGGAAGTATGACAATGCTTTTTGGTGATGTCTCGCCTAAACCAGAGGAAACCTTAATATAATCTCCAGGAACCCGGTCCAGCATTATCATCCTGTTTTCCAAAGCGCTCTGCCCCACCAGCCCTTCCCCCGGAAGGAAAGCCCCCCCTGCGCTTTCCTGCGAACTACCTGCATAAGAGGCGAACTTATTAAAACACTGCTTGTCCCCGTTTCCCTCTCTAATATAAAAAACCGCATAACTTGCTTCGACCATGGGGGGGATTTTAGTGATCAAAAGGTGAGTCAGAGTTTTTAAGTCCTGAACTCCCTGGCATAAAGCGGTAACGTCGGAACTCCTAGATTTCAACCAGTTTTGTCCCTCTATTTCTTCAATGAATTCTTTCTCTTGAGCGGCATGCCCCTCTAGGGACAGTACCATCTCATTAAAGGATGTGGCTATTTCCGCAACCTCATCATGTGAATAGATATCGATGCGCGGTAAATTAATATGCTCCTTAATCAGCGAAACACGATTCATAACATCAGTGACTTTGCGAATATCTCTCGTAACTCTCTGTGTGATCCAGACAGTTATCCCCGCACCAACAAACAAGGTTAATACTAGAGAAATGAATAAGAACTTGAGTGCTTGGTTATAGGCAGAGACGGCTGATTTCTGTACTTCGTCCATGGCCTGACCATCAATGTCCTTTAACTGCTTTATTAATTTTAATATCTGGGCGCGTGTTTCAGCTCCCTCAACTATCGCTTGAATAGCCTCCGTTTTCTTGCCTGCAGAAGCTAAGGTAATGCATTTTTCTTGCATATCGGTATAATCATCGTTTATTGTTTTCAGCTGCCGAAGCACATTTCTGGTGTTTTCTACTTCTGCGATGCTCTCGCGGGAATCAAGTGCCGACTCTAGCTCACTCCTGGATGTACGAATTGAATTAATAGTCTGCAAAAAATCCTGCTTTTCCAAGTCCAGTGAAACAAGGTCCCTATAAAACCTGCTGATATTGTTGATTTCATCTTGCACAGTGTTAGTTAATTTGATTTTTTGATTACGCACCTGTTGGGTCTCTTCAGCATGCCTGTTTGAGACATCTAAATTATGAATCGATACTCCAAAAAGTACAGTCATTATAGCCAAAATAGTTGCATATCCGAGAAAGAGTTTCGTCTTGAGCCTCATACTACGCTTTCCTTTCAATTAAATTTAAATCTAGTCGAAAGAGCTCACAGTGGACTCGATAAAAATAGCTCTACGTCACAATGTAATGATTCAACATTTAAAGTCCAATCCCCTTTGATAAATATGTTGATTAATGTCATAATTTAGAAAACATTGCCTTAAAACGCAAACCTCTTTTGACTATCGGAAATAACCCAAGCAATACCTCTCCGGTACTGTCCAAAGAGATTTTTGGGTTATTGTGTATCTCATTGGTATCATCGATTTCAGCACACTGTCACTCAGTATGGTCAAAAAACGCTATTCAATCAAAGGCACTAAGGAGAATATGACCTTGAGTATCAACATCCCCTCTCAGGATATGGTCGTAAAAACTGATTTTATTGGAATTATATCCGGCGCAAATCACGATAAATCTAAAGTTTTCGAGAGTTTTTACGGGGAACTAAAAGGTGCTCCAATGATTAAAGATGCACCAATAAGTATGGAATGTAACGTCGTGAACAGTATTGACATACCGAAACATGAGGTATTCTTTGTTCAACCAGTAAACACATATTGCAATGAAATATTGACAAACAACAAGATAGATTTGGCCAAAGTTAAACCTATACTTTTCGATATGCCTAGCGGGAAGTATTGGCAGCTAGGAAAAGCATTTGCTGATTGCTGGTCAATTGGCAAGGAATATAAAAATGCCCCTTCTCTTTAAGTAGTTAGAAGCAATCTCTTGCCAATTAATATCCTTAGAAAATAATCGAGGGATGCCGATTCGGCATCCCTTTTAGTACATATTATCTTGATCGATGTGCTTAGAACAACCCCGCAATTACACCATTCTCATCAATATCCATGTTCATTGCTGCAGGACGTTTCGGCAAGCCCGGCATAGTCATAATTGCACCAGTAATTGCTACCAAAAAACCAGCTCCTGCAGAAAGACGAATTTCTCGTACTGTGATTGTAAAATCAGTTGGGCGACCTAACCGAGCAGCGTCATCTGAGAGTGAGTACTGTGTTTTTGCCATACAGACAGGCAAATTACCATAACCCATCTCAACATATTTCTTTATAGAAGCTTGAGCTGCTTTATCGAAATTAACACCATCAGCACCATAAATTTCTTTAGCTATTTTCTCGATCTTCTCCTCTATAGATAACTCCAATTCATAGAGAACTTTGAAGTGAGATTGCTTGTGTTCTAACACTGAGAGGATTGTCTCAGCAAGTTCTTTACCACCTTCCCCACCTCGTGTAAACACTTCCGAAAGTGCTACTTCAGCACCTAACTCCTGACATTTCTTGCGTACAAACTCTAATTCGGCCTCAGTATCCGTGGGGAATCGATTAATTGCTACAACCGCAGGAACCTGGAATTTAGCCATATTTTCAATGTGTTTCTCTAGATTAACAATACCTCGCGCTAAAGCTTCTAAATCTTCATGGCCTAATTGATCTTTAGCTACCCCGCCGTTCATCTTCAAGGCCCGAATCGTGGCCACAATGACAACAGCCTCAGGTTTCAGTCCACCGAAGCGGCACTTCAGATCAAAGAACTTTTCTGCTCCAAGGTCAGCACCAAAGCCAGCCTCGGTCACTAGGTAATCTGCCAGCTTAAGACCCATCTTCGTAGCCATGATACTGTTACAGCCATGAGCAATGTTGGCAAACGGTCCACCGTGGATAAAGACTGGTGTATTTTCCAAGGTTTGTACAAGATTAGGCTTGATGGCGTCTTTCATCAGAAGTGCCATTGCTCCTTCGGCTCCTAAATCATGAGCTGTTACAGGTTTTCCATCATAAGTATAGGCCACGACAATCTTACCAAAACGTGCTTTAAGATCCATCAGATCACTTGCTAAACAGAGGATCGCCATAACTTCAGAAGCAACGGTGATATCATAACCACTTTCGCGAGGAACTCCTTCCATACGACCACCTAAACCCATCACAATTTTACGTAAGGCACGATCATTCATATCTACAACACGGCGAAATACAACTTGGCGTGGATCAATGTTTAAAGGATTCCCCTGTTGAATACTGTTATCCAACATCGCTGCTAAGAGACTATGAGCCGAAGTGATAGCATGGAAATCTCCTGTAAAGTGCAGATTAATATCTTCCATGGGCACAACTTGAGCATATCCACCTCCAGCGGCTCCACCTTTGACCCCGAAGCAAGGCCCCAGGGATGGTTCTCGGATCGCTATCATAGCATTTTTGCCCATTTTGGAGAGAGCTTGTCCTAATCCCACAGTTGTTGTGGTTTTACCCTCTCCTGCAGGCGTTGGATTAATAGCAGTGACTAAGATGAGCTTACCATCGGGCTTATCTTTTAAACGCTTCCAAACATTCAGATTAATTTTAGCTTTGTATTTACCATAGGACTCGATCTCATCTTCTTGCAAATCTAGGTTTTTAGCAATCTCTAGGATTGGTTTCATTACTGCTGCCTGGGCAATTTCGATATCACTTTTCATGTTAATTTCTCCTCTTCTGTTTTATTTAGACTAGTAAATACCTCTAAGATAAATATGAATATACCTGTATATACATCTATTTCTAATAGTATATTACCAATATTCAATTATTTTGTCAATTCCATTTTAGTGCTCCTATCAGAAATCTTCGAACTTACTCCCATGATCATTACACAACTTAAACCCATTAAAACACCATCTAAAATTAAGGGGGTTCCCCAGCTTCCTGTACTATCTCGTATGGCACCGGAAACTACCGGCGACAAAACCGCACCAATTTCAGACACAAGGTTTAGCATTCCAAACGCCGCTCCACGCAAATGAACAGGCGCAATTTCTGAAGTAAGGGCGTGGGCTACAGCTTGGAGAGCAAAGAAGATTAAACCAGAAACAAAGAGGATGGTTGATTGCATAACCATATCTTTTCTTCCGGACATGACATAGGCTGCAAAAACAAAGATAAATACAGTTAGAAGTGCTTCCATTGCGATTAATACGTTACGACGACCATTGGTTTTATGGGCTACCATGTCAGAAATTTTTCCACCTAACGGAAAACCGATTACCCCAGCTATAGCGTTAAACGAAATAACCAGTAGGGCCGACGCTAGAGTACCGCCACCAAAATCTTTGATAACAGCGCCCCCCCAAAAGCCATAAAACCAGAGATGCCACAACACTGCAATATATGAGACATAAATTAATAAAAGATTTTTGTCCTTCAATATCGGGCTAACTTCATTTCCCTTCTTGATAAAAATAAAAGCGATAAGTATAAAAGCTAAACACGTTAAGATAACAGCGATCATTACATCGCTTAAATGCAAGGCGTTTGTTATAAAATAGACAGCCATAATAGCTATTAAAAATACAATAGAATATCGAAATAAATTCGAAAGCGCCTTTCCGAAATTATCCACGGCATTTCCTTCTTGTGTTTTCAAAGCCTGGCGTATAAAGAATGCGACGATGATCGTGATGGTCCCTAGGGTAAGAAAAGGCGCTTTCCAAGCATTCACACCCATTAAAGGTTCTGCCCATTCAATTAGAT
Source organism: Desulfosporosinus sp. OT (assembly GCF_000224515.1). Classification (GTDB taxonomy): domain Bacteria; phylum Bacillota; class Desulfitobacteriia; order Desulfitobacteriales; family Desulfitobacteriaceae; genus Desulfosporosinus. The sequence goes on from NZ_AGAF01000065.1 coordinate 20,861, forward strand.
AGACTGTTCCCACCAAAGCGGCTGACAAACCCACAGTAAGTCCGCCCATTACTACACCCATACCTAAACCAAGCTTATTAGGAGGAGTTACTTGGGCAACCAAGGAACGGTCATTCGAATATAGAACCCCCTCACCAAGTCCAGTAAAGACCCGCAAAGCTATAAAAGCCACTAAGCCACCCGTTAATCCCGTTAATAGAGTGGTAATACCTGCCCAAAAGACACTGATGACAATGACAGTCCTGTAACCAAATTTGTCTCCAAAATACCCTCCCGGAAATTGAGTAAGCATATATCCTGCAAAAAATAAGCTCCCAAGTAATCCGCCAAGAGCATGAGGGTTACTGGCAGCTTGCAAAAAGCCAACCTTATTGCTAATCATCCACGTAACAACTGGACCCGTTAATGTTCGATCAGCATACGAAACTACCCAACCAATGAAGAGCATTACCCAAATCGTATGATACCTTTGCCACCCTTTCACCTTCTGCTCTGTCATTCAAGCATCTCCTTTACATGAGCATCTTTTGTGATCAGCAAGAAAGTAGTTAAATTATTTATTTTGGATTATTTCATCTACAGTTTTAACTTTTACTAAATCAGCAAGTTGCTTTGCAATGGAGACAATTTCATCAGTCGTAGCTGCCATCTCTTCAGTTGCTGCCGCTTGGTTCTCCGACGAAAGGCTTGTCCTTTTGATCTTTTCACTGATCAACTCAATCGCCTTCTTAATTTCCAAAAGCGATTCTGCCGCCTTTTCTGCCGACTCCTTACTATCGCTTGAGAGTTTACCCATTTCTTTAGCTACGACACTGAATCCTCTACCTGCCTCTCCCGCTCTTGCAGCTTCTATCGATGCATTTAAGGCAAGGAGGTTTGAATGTTTTGAGATATTCTTAATATCCTCGATTATGCTGTCGATGTCCTTAATTTTATCTTCTGTCTGTGCACTAAATTCGTCAATTTCTTTAATAAAAGTCGATAGTTGCTGTGAACTCGAAGCAACTTCCTCTATACCAGCGTTTAATTGTTCCATGGAGGAGAAGAGTTCTGAAGTACTGTTTTCGATTACAGCCTCTTTTTCGATGCTCTTAGAAACCGATACTATGGCAACAACTTCTCCATTTTCATCAAAGACTGGTGTAAGAAGACCTTTAGCAGGAACTCCGAAGAATCTTGTGGGAACAATCGACTCTAATTGTGCTTTTGTTTTCTTAACATGGTTGTAATTATCCATGACTTTTATTCGATCCCCAACTTTTGCAGGCATTTTGAGTTGCCCTGGCGCATAAGCTGCGATAATCTCTTGTCTAAGATCAAATACAATGACGGTAATATCGTCTTGCATAACTTCATTCAAACTTGGCATTATCTCAATAAATTTTTGGAGATATTTTTCTTCCATTAGCTTCAAATCCTATCCATCATATTAGCCGCCCCTGCAGGGTGTATCGAATAGGAGAGATGAGCTCAATCATCTCTCTTATTCGAGTTTTAATTAGGCACTTATTGTTTGTCAAACAACGCTCCAAAGATATATGGAGATGAACGAGCAACTAATCAAACCTGTTGGGCTTTTCTTGCAGCTATCTCTTTTTGCATTTTCGTAAGGTTCTGTGGTGTGATCTTATAAAGGAAGATAATAAACAGCAACCCTATTAGCATAATGACTGCAGGAACTAATGCAATTCCATTTTTTATACCATTTGCCAGTTCTATGGAAGGATTCATATTCGCAACATATCCTGCTCCTGCAAGTACTGCAGTGATTACAACACTTCTTACAAGGATAGCCGCCTTAATGGGAAAACTGATCAAAGACATAATAAAACCTCTTGCATTCTTTCCTGTTTTCCATTCGCCATAATCTACAGTAGCTGAATACATTGCAACACCTAAGGCATCGGGCATTCCATATCCCAAATAGGCAATGAACATTATTACCATGAACGAAATGTAACTCATTGGCAATGCCCACACGGCCAACAGCCCGATTATAAATATTAGAAGGGACAAAATATACGTATTTCGTTCTCCGATCTTTTTGGCAATCGGATTTGTAATCGCAGCCCCAAAGAAACATACAACGTTAAGCCCGGTCATAAAAATCGTAATAACGGCTAGGTTATTTACAACATATTTGAAGTAATAGAAAGCCAGTCCAAAGATAACAAACCTTCCTAAATATCTTCCTAGTTCACCTAACATCAAACCAATAAGAGGCGGATTTACTATGATCTGTTTCAGCATATCACCAATAGACATCTTATCCTCTGTTTTACCGGATGATACGGCAGTTCCGTGAAAAGCATAGTCTTTGGTCATGAAGAACAAGGCGTAATATGCAGCAATCATAACAGCGCCTGTGATTACAACAGTAAGCGTATACCCCATTGCCGTGCCTTTGCCAAGCGTCAAAATCAGCGGCATGCCAATCAGGGAAAAACCAATGGCACCAAGTGAATTAAACATCCCCCTGTTTGAGGCCATGGCAATTCGTTCTTCTCTAACCGTTGTCATTGAGGAGTTCAAGGCGATATGTCCACCGTAAAAAATGTTCCAAATTAAATGACTCACGAGAAATCCAATTATAATGATAATTGCATTAATTGCCGGGGAACCAATTTTAGAAAATTGCAGGATAAAGAACAATGCAGCAAAAGGAGGTCCCACAAGTAACCATGAACGGTATTTTCCCCATCTCATATTGCTCTTTTCCAATATGACTCCTGAAGTAGGAACCCACAGGATATCAAAAACACTTGTAACCATTAATACAATTCCGACTAAAGCCATTGGTAGCTTTGCAAAATCCGTTAAAAACGCTGCGAAATAAAATACTTCCATGTTTACAAATAATTGAAATCCAAACGATGGTAACCCATAAAGATTAATAATCGACTTCTTTAATCTCTTTTCCATCATCATAATCTCTCCTCCCAAAAAATAATTTCTTTCTTCTTGCAGCTAGCAAATTATTTCCCTTTTTGTCACTTCAGTTCTTTTAATTAACTCTCGTATCCGCCGTGTAGTTGGAATTTAAACTAAAGAATATTCGGAAATTTTTCTGGTTAAAGACGGGCAACCTCTGTCCCCGATTTAGCAATCCATTTTGCATATATGCATAGTGCTTCCCCTCGAGATCCAGCGTTGCCCTATTAACTACAATACTTTTAAAAAAAGACTACAATAATAAATCCATAATAAAGGTGAACATAAGGTCTTCATATCTTTCGATCTTAGGCGCGATTGCTTGGGTAGGCTTACCTTCTAATTCCGGGTGTTGTGCTAAATATTCTTCCCAAGTCTCATAATATTTCGAATCCATCTTATCTTCTCCTCCTAGCATTAGTAGGTTCCGTTTTCATGAACATACTCCAAGACAGCTCTGAGATTTTCCACGACCGGGCCACTTGCTTCTAAATTTATAATACTCTTGTCCGCTTGCCACCAATACCTTCCACCAGGAGCAAGAATGTCTAATAATTCTTTCGCTTTGTCAACACATTGCTGCTTTGTCCCCGTTTGCAGCAATGTAATAGGATAGAACCCAGAAACAATATGCTTCTTGCCAAGCTTTTCCTTAACAAGTTTCGGGTCGCCGTATTCAAACCTCATAATCGTATTTTCTGGCAATTCATACAGATAATCGAGGTATCTCATCCAGTCATTTTCCACAAACAATTGGACAGTCTGACCCATTTCAGCCAATGTTTCTATCAATTTCTTAAATGTTGGCCAGTACAACGCTGCAAAATCCTTATCCCGCAAATAGGGCGCCATATGAAGTGGTATAAACGTATAGCCTAGCATCGAAGGATTTGGCAGAGTACCTTTCTTAACCATCAATGGTAACACCGCTTCACAGGCAGCTGATACCTTATCCGGATACCGTCTAACATCACCTGAAATCCCTTTGAAACTTCTCAGGAAGTCCGCCATAAAATCAAATGGAGCTTCAGTAAGAGCAGCACCCATTGTAGCGAAACCATATTTTGCATTCATTTTCGCTCTGATCGTTCCTAGGTAGGCCATATCGTCAGAATGTACTCGCATGGCTTTTGCTAAGGCCATAGCAACTTTACCAGGTTCCCCATTAAGCTCAGTGTATAGTCGAGGTAAAATAGTTTCGATAATGCAGTCATAAGGCGACGCGATAAACTGATCATATTCCTCGGCCAACAAGCCCACGACTTCTGGGTGCTGCATAAATCCACTGGAACTCATGATAATTGGTGTTGATCCCAGAAGTTGATAGTGTGAAGGAATTCTTATGGAACCACCAGGATAAGTGTCCGTTATAAAATCTTGACAAAACTTATCATAGACTGGCTCTAATTTCGTCAAATCCCATTGGCACTCGGCCAAGTCTAAACCGGCATATTGAATAGCAAAATCCTGTGTAGCCGGATTACTAATTGGCACACGTTTTGGGGTCTTTCCGCTAAATAAGTCGCGAAACATCTGATTTCGTTCATTCGTCAGAGCTACGACGTCGGTCATGTTATTTCACCCACCCTTGACAAGTTTTGAGACCTTCTGCAGCATTGGTCGTAAAAGCGTCTGCACCGATTTGCTTACAAGCGTCCTCATTGACAGGATTCCCACCAATAATTATTTTTACGCTATCTCTTAGGCCTGCTTCGTTTAGTGCCTTGACGGTGCTTTTCATGGAATCAATAGCAAGAGTCAGAACCCCACTCATCCCAATGATTTGTGGTTTAACTTCTTTCGCTTTCTCGACAAACGCACTAGGTGATACATCAATTCCTAAGTCGTACACGTTAAAGCCTGCCGCTTCCGCCATGCTGCCAAAAATATTCTTGCCAATATCGTGTAAATCTCCCTGGACAGTACCTATAACTATAGAACCAACTTTTTGCGTAGCTACGCCACTTAACACAGGTTTTAGAATATCAATCGTTGTGGATAGTAATTCTCCGGCAAAAATCAAGTCTCCCACATAGTATTCGTTCCTCTCAAACAGATCCCCAACGATCGCCATACCTTGTTGGCAAGCAAAAACAACTTTTTGGGCATCTTCACCACTGGGATTTGTAGCTACAAAATCGTTGATCATAGTTAAAATAGTCTTTTCGTCCAGGTCTCCTACCGCTTGTGTCAGTACCTGTAAATCGATCATAACCAAACCTCCTCAAATTAGTTGGATAATTTATTAGTTCTGAATATACTACCATCTAGCTGTATATACATGGTTAATTAAAAAATAGTTCTGCTCGCTCTGCCAATTAAGCATCCACTTTTTCGGGGCCAATCTTGTTTTTACGATAGGCATTCAAGTAATTTCTGCAAAGGCGATCCTTCCCTAGCAACGCGTCGGTTATATACAATGTCGTTATCATATCCCGATTACATGGATCTAAGATTGCAGAATCCATTCCCGCGTCGATTGCTAAGGTCAAGAAATGCTGATTAATCACTTTTCTTAAAGGCATCCCAAAGGATATATTGCTCAAACCAGAAGTTACCTTAATGGTTGGGTATAGGTTTTTAACTTCTTTTAATGTTTGAACGAAGTTTATCAGAGATTGATTATCAGCAGATAGCGCCATGACTAAAGGATCCAGATGGATTCTATCTGGAGTTATAGCATGACTTAAGGCTTTTTCAACCAAGACTTTTGTTATCTCAACCCTTGTTTGAATATCTTTTGGGATACCTCTATTGTCGCACGTTAGGGCTATAACCTCCCATTTTGTTCCTTGAATTATTGGATAAATTATCTCACATTTTCCTCCTTCTTCAGATACGGAGTTGATTAAGCCAGGCCGTTTGGCACGCGAAAAGACTTTCTCGATAACCAGTGGATTGGGACTGTCGATACATAAAGGTGTATCCACTGCGTCCTGTATAATGTCCATTAACCATAATAAAGTATCTACTTCAACATCTGGCGCAGTGCTTGCACATACATCTAGATAATCGGCACCTGCTTCTGCCTGCCTTATTGCAAGTCTTCGAATAAATTCCTCATCCTTTTCCTCGATGGCTTTTTTAACACTTGGTATGGTTCCATTTATTTTCTCGCCAATAATAATCATCTAAGTAAGTTCCCCTCCCTTTTTCCCTGGCTATTCTTGTATATACATGTATTTTAAAATAATATTATCAATATTCAATTACTTTGTCAAATTATATTTTTCACTAATTCAAAACTATTAGATAAGTCTGATTTGTCACTCGAGAATGCATACGAGAACCCGCAAGCGAAACAAAAGAACCATACCCAGCATTCCGATACAACTACAAATACAAATGCTGAAACTTAAGAACTTGAGACTTTTCAAGGCACTGGTCTGTATATTTCCCTAAAAGAGAGGGCTATTCACCTATGAAGTAGGTAAATAGCCCTCAAAATCAAATCATGAAATTTTTCAGAAAACCAGGCTCTAACACAAGCTGTCATTAAACAGCTCTTCTCAAAAATTATTCACTATAACCCTGCAATTTAATGTAGTCTCCCCGATAGTAAGTTACACCTATGCCTATCGGCTTGTTCTCATTGTTGTAAAGTTTTTGCTCAACAACTAGTAAGGCAAGCTCATCGTAAATATTCAAATATCGTTTAATCTCTTCGTTAGGCATCTGAGCACTAATACTTATTTTTTTCTTTAATGCAAAAATGGGCATGCTATTCGATACCATTTCCTGGAATGTAGCCTGTTCAATTTCCTTTTCTACAATAGGCATCCCCTTGCTATAAAGCAGATATTTATTATCATACGCCACTGGAGCGCCATCTGTATAGAATAACCTGCGAATCATAATAACATGCTTGTTTCTAGTAGTCTGCAACTCATCTGCTAACTTTTCGTCAGGCATAATAATATTCACTTCTAACAGTCTTGCTTTATCAACACTGTTAATAGGGTTATTCATCTCATCGTAGAGTAAGGTGTATTTATTGACTTCTGGTTTCTGAACGTAACTTCCTTTACCAGGAACAGAAAAGATATATCCTTCATTTACCAAAATCGCCAGACCTTTTCTGACAGTCATTCGACTCACGCCATATTCTTTACAAAGTGCTGCCTCTGGCGGAACCGTGTCACCTGGTTTTAACTCAGCACTATTTACCTTTTGCTTTATATCTTCAACGATTTTGATATAAACCGGATTAGCCATTACCCTTCTACTCCTTGTCCATAACCTACATTCATCCATTCCTTACACACTTTAGCTCCTTCAGAAGCATCTGTGGCAAAGCTATCTGCCCCAATATATCTGAACGTAGCTTGGGTGAGATGGTTTGCGCCAATAATAATCTTTACTTGATCTCTCAGACATGCTTCTATCAAAGCATTAACTACTTCTTTCATTTCTTCTACTGTACTGGTTAATACACCGCTAAGTGCCACGATATCTGGTTTATGCTTCTCTACATTTTTCACAAAGATTTCTCTTGGCACATCTACTCCAAGATCAATCACATCGAAGCCATATGCCTCTAACATATGCCTGAAAATATCTTTTCCAATGTCATGAATATCTCCTTTTACTGTTCCTATAACGGTTTTTCCAGTTTTTTTATCATAAGTTCCATGGAAAAAAGCCGTCATTTTTTCCAGTTCCAAAACTTGTCTAAAAATCAGGCCCGCCATAATTAAGTCAGCTATATAATAGTCTTTACTATCATAAAGTTTTCCTACCCGTTTCATTCCTTCGTTCATTAAATCTAACAGGTATATGGGGTCCATTCCTTCAACTAACGCTTCATTGGCCAATATAAGTGTATTCTCTTCGTCTAGCTGCTCTACAAACCTAATTAAAGATTCGTCCATTTTGTTGAAATCGTTCATTTTCTCCACCACCAAACCTATATTTAGAGTTTACAGACATTATATTGTCCCTTTTAAGGGTCTATCCTGTTAATTTAGCAGAATAAAATTTCCTTTAGAAAGTAATTAATAACAATATATACAGGTATACATTTTATATTATATTCTGAAAATACATTTGTCAAACATAAATGCCTGTTTCACACCCGCACTATACACATATCCTAGGCGCCTTATAAAAATAACAAACGCACGATTTCGTAATTCTCGTACGTTTGTTATTAAAAGTTGGTTTAAGACGTCACTTTAACTAAATCTGTTTTCTCACTACCACGCATATAGGAAATTACTGCTCCCATCAGACTCATGATAAACGAAATCATAAAAGCAGTTCTTAACCCTGCCACAAACTGAGCTACTGCAATTCCTTGAGATCCTACCTGAGTACCTGAAAAAAGCCCTTGTAAAGCTTCCGGTGTTATGCTTGAAGAAATGATCGCCATTGATAGCGCCATACTTATGACACTTCCTGCGTTATTCATCATTGTTCTAATACCGCCTGCTATCCCTCGTCTTTGGGGCGAGACGGCGCCCATGATGGCACTTGTATTCGGAGAGAAGAACATCCCTGAACCTAGTCCAGAAATAAACATCCAGATTGCCAATTCGGTTATTGATGTGGTCGCTTTAATTTCCATCATTCCGATAAGTCCCAAAGCTGATATTAAGAGTCCAACAGAACTTAACATCCTTGAGCCATAACGGTCGGACAATCTTCCGCTGATCGGGGCCATTATCATCATTGATAAGGCGAAAGGAGTCAAAAGTATGCCTGCCACAACGGGATCAAGACCTTTTATGCCCTGGAAATAGAAAACAAGCAAAAAAGTTACGGCCCCACGAGCTATCCCGTTGAGCAGATTACTAGTGTAAGCAAAAGCAAGTATTCTGTTTTTAAAAAGACTTAGGTCAAGCATTGGGTGCTCTATGCTGCTTTCAATCTTGATAAATGTAATCATAAAAACAACTGCCAAGGCAAACAACACAAGAGTGGATAGATTTAACCATCCCTTAAACCCTCCTAATGTTAGAGCTACCAATAAGGTAAGCATACCAATTGTAAACGATAAGGTTCCTAGCCAATCGAATTTCTGTTTTTGAGGGAGTATCTCCAATTCTTTGAGCTGCCTCCATGCCCATATTGTTCCAAATATCCCAATAGGGAGATTGATGTAGAATATCCATCTCCAGCCGATTAAAACAAAGGCTCCTCCAAGAATTGGACCGATAACGGAACCAACACTGATAATCATTCCGTTGATTCCTAAGGCTTTGCCAAGTTCTCCTTTGGGAAAGGCGTCGGCAACAATAGGAGTACTAATTGCTAAGAGCAATGCCCCTCCAATTGACTGAACGAATCTAAACAAGATAAGCTGCCAGGCCGTTTCAGAAAATCCACATAAAACAGAGCCTATTGTAAATATCATAAACCCACTTACAAAAAGTTTCTTTCGCCCAATCATATCCGCAATCCTACCAATTGAGGGAACTAAAATTGTAATAGCTAACATGTAGATCATTACTGTCCAGATGATAGCATTCATACTTGCATGTAATTCCCTCATAATGTCCGGAAGAGCAATAATTAATGTGCTGCTGCTCAATACCGATAACAGAGCTCCTAGCGATGTACACGAAAGGGCTACCCATTTGTATTCAATATTTTTCATTTTCCGCTCTCCTCATTTTCTATTTTAAAATGATACGTATTTTCTGCCATCCTCTGTAGAATTTGTTCAACCCTAAAACTCTCATCTTCGGAGAGACCAGAAGTTATAACGTTTTCCCAATCTTTAGCAGCGGCTTGGATCGCGGGAATGACCTCTAACGCTTTTGGAGTCAAGGAAATCTTATAAGCTCGTTTATCCCTCAAGTCAGGGTTTCTTACAAGATAGCCCTCCTCTTCTAGTTTTTTTATTGCCTTTGCCGTGGTTCCTTTATCTATCTTTAAATGATTCGATAATTCCTCTTGACTGATTTCACCTTTTCGAAATAACGTCATCAAATAAACATACTGCCCACTTCCTATGTTTAAATATTCTAGCCTTTTGGCAATGTAGGATTGTCCGTAACGATAAAGTATAGAAATACAACGCACAACTGAACTCTCATTACTTTTCAAAACCACTTCATCCTCCCAAGTAAAATAAGCAAAAGCAGAAAAACGATAGGGTTGTAAAAATCAACTGCAATTTAGTTGCGTATGCAACTTATTTATTGTAATTCATTTTAGTTGCATACGCAACTATTCTTGTAATTACTTTAATGTGTTATACCTGTAAAATTACTTTTTCTAAGCAACAAAAAGTTTTTAAATACTTTTGTTTGTGACTGACTTTTGCTTCTTCACTCTCAAGAGAGAGTTCCTATTATATGAACAGTATTTCACAAGTTAATCTTTCGGAAAAATTATCCATTTTCAAATATTTAAAGCCATTTATATTAATAACATAAAATATTACAATAATAGGTACTTCTGCTTTTAACAGAAATTTATTGGTTACTGAAGTGTACAGATAATTACTAATTAATAATTTCAACATCAAAAATATAGACCTAACTCGGGATACTTATCTGAAAAGTATATTACGTAACAGGCCATTTTTTAACCTTCAAGTCAATCATATTCATAGAGTTAGGGCTGTGGAGTAGATTTAAGCTGAAAACCTAAGTCTCAATGGCACCATGAGCAATGTTGTCTGTTTCGTTATAGATATAATAGGAGGTTCTCAATAACGATACATTTTGTGCTTCTCTTTGTAAGACATAATTAAGCGTAAGCGAGCATTCTTCTTGGTTCCTGTTCCATCCTCGAGATTATGAAAAGTAACATAGTAATAAAGAAATACAAAATCCGCATTATTACGACAAATGAACTTAAAACTAATAAAATTAACCATAACAGAAAATGAGTATGAGTATATCGATATGCTATAGACACAGTATTCTCACAATGCTAACCTTTACTTGTGATCATCAATATATACGAGAAGAAAGGAAGTGAACAAGAATGGTAATGGGTTTCATCTCTATCATCGTAATGGTTGCTGTTTTTGGAATTGTTTTTGTTGATTACATGCAGCAAAAACAACATAGAGGAGGACGAGGACATGTTTGAACTTTTTAGTACCTCAGAGCTATCAATTAAAGAAAACTTGGCTGGCGCCCACGAAGACACTGTCTTCGCACGGGTTAAACCTTCTTGCAGCACTGTCTTCGCACGAATTACCCTTCTTGCAGCCTTAGTGCAGGCGGCTGCCTAGTTGCCCTTATGCTACAGAAAGTATGTAACGAAGTTATACTTTCTGATAAGTAAAAAAAAGCAGCCTCTAAAGGCCGCTAAGAAGGTATATCAAAGGTATTATATCACAAATTCGTAATAACGTGGTCCTATAACTTTACCCGCCAGAGCACTATATCATGAAAAAGGCCTGGCGATGATTACAGGATTATCATCTACTTTAAGGCATAAGGCCTCACTTCGCGTTGAAGCATTTTAAACTACCGACTATGTATTTCGGGAAAAAAGCCTCGAAGTAAGCTGATCGCCGCCGGAGGTTGATCTCTTGGCTGTTGCGATTTGGATGAAAGGTGGGATTCGTGTGTCTAGCTTCGCAATCAGTAAATATATACCGATACTCGAAACTATTCGAAACTACAAAAAGGAAAACATTAGGAAAGACATTATTGCTGCCTTAACGGTGACCGTCGTAGGTATACCACAGTACATGGCTTATGCATTGATCGCAGGCGTTAGCCCGGTTTATGGTCTATATACAGGTATCGTAGCAGCCATCATCGGCTCAGCTTTTGGTTGCTCGAATCAACTGATTACCGGTCCAACCAATGCCATATGTTTACTCACAGCGAGTGCCATGATTCGATATATGGGACTTCCCAATGCCTATCAAATGCTCTTTCTAATGACGTTCCTCGTGGGAGTCTTACAAATAATTTATGGAGTCATTAAACTGGGTAAGGTGATAGATTTCGTGTCCCATACTGTATTGGTAGGTTTTACTGCTGGAGCGGGTGTGTTAATCGCTCTTGGACAAGTAAATACATTACTCGGTATGTCTATCAAAGGTTCATCCGGCATGTCAACCATGGAAAAAATGTATTACATTATAACCCATATAAGTCAAACCAACTACTATTCCCTTGGCCTAGGACTAATGACGATGGTGATAATTGTAATTTGCAAAAAGATCAGTAAAAATTTGCCCGGTGCTTTAATCGGTATCACCGTTCCAATCTTCTTTATCATAATGTTTGCTTTAGATAAGAAGGGTGTCAAACTCACAGGTACTATTCCTTCCGCCTTGCCCCCTTTTCAGATGGTCCAATTCAGTCTTACTTCTTTGAGAGATATGCTCAGCGGAGCCTTTGCAATTTCCATTATCGGACTGGTAGAAGCCATATCGATATCCAAAGCCATTTCTACTAATACACGCCAAAAAATCGATTCTAATCAGGAATTTATCGGACAGGGTATAGCAAATGTAGTGGCTTCTTTCTTTCAGTGTTTTCCTTCATCCGGTTCCTTCTCGCGTTCTGCTATCAACTACATCAACGGAGCAACCAGCAGATTCTCCGGAATCCTGTCAGGTGTGTTTGTTGCCCTCGTCCTTCTCTTCTTTGCCCCCTATGCAAAATATATTCCCAGTCCATGCCTTGCTGGAGTCCTCATCGTTACTGGCTACGGTTTGATCGACAAAAAGGAAATCAAGAAGGTAGTCAAAGCGGGCGTATTATCATCGGACTCCATTGCCATGTGGGTAACATGTGTTCTAGTCATTGTCCTTCTTAATCTTGATTATGCGATATACGCAGGAATTGCTCTCTCCATTGTCTTATACCTGAAAGATACCAACAAAGCACCGATCAAACTTCTAATCCCATCACAAGGAAAAGATTCTCAAATTATTGAACAAGAAATTGACTCGCTCAAAGAACAGGTGGATGTCTTAATCATCCAATTAGAAGGAAATCTTTACTTTGGCGCGGCAACAGACCTGGGCGACAGACTGGACAATTTAGTCAATAAATCCAAAGTGTTCATCTTAAGAATGAAGTATGTTACGACAATTGATTTAACATCAATCAGTACTTTGAAAGTTTTTATTCGTAATGTTAGGGAAGCTGGTGGAATTCTGATCATCAGCGGTGTAAAATCAGACCTTGACGTAATGCTTAAGAAGTCGAATATTGATTCTGATATCGGCATCGACAATATCTTCATGTCAGAGAATGAGGTTTTTGCTTCTTCCACTAACGCTTTAGAGAGAGCAAGAGCTGCTCTAAAATGTGGAGTTGGCGATACTGCAAAAAAATCGGCGGCGTGTACGATAATCGATTCTGTCTCGCCAGCTGCAAACACTGGTTCTTTCTAGAATGATATTATTCTTCTGTCCATCCTGCGACCAATAAGAGGTAAACACAGCCAAGTATCACACCAAAAGGTGTGATACTTGGCTGTGTCTAAACGTATCAGATTTCAGTTCGCCCTATATGTTATCATATATCTCACGGATTATTATAGATTTGAAGTTGTGGCTAAAGCACTATTTTTCCTTGTATGACTTTGATGTGTCCGGCTAAGTAAACTTTGCCCTTGCTCAGCAAGCTTTGACTTCATCGTTGCCGCCTGCTCTTCTGTGATTTTTCCGGCTTGAACCGCCTGATCAATGTTCGCTGCCAAAGCAGCTTGAACATCCTGAGCTAGTTTAGTCTTATCCACATCTTGGGCCGTAGCAATGTCATTGATGCTTTTACCAGCTTTTAAATCAGACATCAGCGTTTCCGTTGAGATATTTAAATCCTGAGCTACAACATTCATCACAGAACTCATGGAAGCGCCGAACTCTGCTCCTCTGTTGACTTTAGCTTGCTGTGTTCGGCTAAGTAAATTCTGAACTTGTTCGGTAACCTTCGACTTCATAGTTGTAGCTTGCTCTTCTGTTAGTTTACCCGATTGAACCGCTTGCTCAATGTTTGCTGTCAGAGCATCTTGAACATCCTGAGCCAGTTTAGCCTTATCAACACCTTGAGCAGTTGCGATGTCGTTGATGCTTTTACCAGCGTTTAAATCAGTTATTAGAGTTTCCGTTGAGATATTATTCAAATCTTGAGCTAGAATATTCATCACAGAACCCATAGAACCAAGAAAGCCTGCTCCCCCCGCTTTCTTGTTGATGTGACTGAAAGCAATCCCTGATTTTTGGGTTAATTGACCTAAACCAAGATCCGGCATAGCACTGGCGATACCTACTGAGGCCAGTAGAGCGGTAGTTGAAATGACACTGATTAACACTATCTTCTTAGACCACATACATACCAATACTCCTTTCATTTTGGATCGTGTACCATATTTATCTAACGACATACTTATCTTAGGCATATATTGTGATAGATATAAGGTGTAATTCTATAGATCTTGTCAAGAAGTTCTTTAGATATCTAATGGCGTGTAAACAGATCTATCTTGGTAAATATTGAGATACTAGAAAGCTTAAAAAGGAGCAATCTAATGAACATAAGGGGGTGAATGTGAATATGTTGAGATCATTTATAAAATTATTCGATAAAGTACAAAAAATTGGAACGATGAAAGATTCTATTACTACAGGGCTTCTTGGAGGTTTAATAGGCACTGTTTCTATGGATTTGTCTAATATGGTGCTTTATAAGATTAAGAAATCTGAAGTAACCTATGGACATATAGCTGGCCAATTTTTTGTTTCTCCTTTTAGAACTAAGCAAAGAAAAAACTTTATTTTGGGTGAACTATTGCATTTGGCCGTTGGTTCAGTTTCCGGAATTCCATTACTCTATATACTTAAGAAAACCGGCAAAGACCACTACCTGAGTAAAGGACTTGTAGCATCTATGCTAACTTGGGGAATTTTATATACTGGTGGGCAAAAAGTTGGTTTATTTAAAAGGCTGCGTTTGACCAAGACTCATTGTTCTTCAGTCTGGAACAATACTATTTACGGTTTGTCAGCGGCGAAAGCTCTGGTTATGTTGGCAGACCCCACTATATTCGCATCATCTTCTAATAAAATTAATAATGATGTCTCTATACAAGCAAAATATGATGCCGCTTCCTCAGATATGGTCGGCGCATGTAATGAGTATGAGTTCGATCAATCACTACCACGTTATGTGGGCTATCATTAGACTTCCTATTATCTTTTTGGGGACATTATAACACTCTTAGCACAAAAGCGAACCTAGAAAACTAGGTTCGCTTTTGGACTATAAAGGGTCGCATTAGAATAATATTATTCCAACCACCGCTGTAGCAGCTATGAACGTGAAAGTACCTACTTTGACCTTCTTCTGGTTTAATACATAATATCCGACCCCTATTACAAAAATTGCTTTTAGCATCGTCAAAGATATCAGGGTATTGCTTACTTGATATAAGGGTTTTATACCAATAATATAGGCAGCACTGATGAGCAGACCAAGCACAGCCGGTCTTACTCCAATCAAAAGAGCATTTACATACTTATTCGTTTTAAACTGAGTATAGAATTTGGTAATGATAACAGAAGCAGTAAATGAAGGAATACAAAGGGCTATGGTAGCAATTACTGCACCAAGTATACCTGCTACCTTGAAGCCAATATAAGATGATGAATCTACAGCAAATGGCCCGGGTACTACCTGTGCAATAGCGATAACTTTGATATAGTCAGCCAATGACACCCAGTTATGGGATACCATTTCTGTCTCGAAAAATGGAATCATTGCATAGCCGCCACCAAAACTAACAGCTCCAATTTTCAGAAATACTATAAATAATTCAATTAGCTCCATTTTTTTTGCCCTCAACCCTCATAAGATATAGGTTTTTACCCAAACCTAGTCCAGCCATAAGTAGCAGAATAACCACGACGTTAACTTTGGTAAAGAGTAAAAGGGCAGTTGCCAAGAGGGCCAACACTATGTCAGAGTTATGTCTGACCGCTGTTTTCCAGGTTTTCTTAACAGAATTAAGAATCAAAGCAGTGACTCCCAACAGTATTCCTGTAAAGGCTTTATGGACTATTACATTGTCCGTAAATCCCCATATAACAGATGTCAGAAGCAGTATTAAAAAAAAGGTTGGTAGGATTGAAGAGAGGGTCGCGATCATTGCACCTAGCATACCTTTTCTTCGATAGCCAATCATGGTCGCTGAATTGACAAAAATAATCCCTGGAAGGGTTTGAGAAATAGCCATTATATCTGTCAATTCATCATTGCCAACCCATTGTTTCAGTTCGACCACCTCTTTTTGCAAGATGGCTATGACGGCATAACCTCCACCAAATGCTAAACATCCGATCTTAAAAAATGTGATAAACATCTCTAGCAATATTTTCATAGTTCCTCTCTACCCTTCTCTTCAAACGAGTTTAGAATTAGACTAATTGCCCTTTCTTCTTTTAGAAATTTATACATTCTTAATGTCTTAATTATAAAACTTTTACTAAGAAATGCAAGAGAAAATGGTATACGGTATACCATTTATAAAGAATTTATGTTAGTGTTTCCTGTCTTGACCTACGATCTTCTCCCTGTGATTTAATTTTATAATGCCTTATGGCAAAAAGCCTGATCAAATTCCAGACTTGCAAAAATGAGTTGCAGAAAAAGTGTTGTTATTGTTATCTGAGAAGACAAAAATTTAGGTATTATAGGTATTAGTGGAAATGGGAAATAGATAATTGTGGGAAAATGCCTTGAAGTTTCTCTCTAAAATTTGGTATAAATATTGACAAATTGTTCCTATGAAATACAATAATATTGCAAGTAAGTTTTCTTTCAGTTTATAACCCTTCAAGCAAGAAACCACTGAACTAATTGGGCTTCTGGTTGATTCTACAATAATAAAGGGAGGTAAACATTATGCCAGATTTCGGCAATCCATTTTCCGGGCTTGCAAAAGATCGCAAACTGACCGAACAAGAATTAATTAGGGCCATTAGATTCATGATTTCCGCAGAATATGAAGCTATCCAATTATATATGCAGTTAGCGGAATCAACGGACAACAAATTAGCAATTGAAGTATTAACGGATATTGCTGATGAAGAAAAGGTCCACGCAGGAGAGTTTCTAAGACTATTAAAAGAGTTGGCTCCTGACGAAGAGAAATTTTACATAGAAGGTGCTCAGGAAGTTGAAGAAGAGATCCAGGCATTGAAGAACAAATAAGTTTCCCCTGATATATTGACCCTTGACCAACCAACTCAATATCTGATTATATTGTAATAACTAATGACTTACATCTCACAAAAAGGGAAGCGACTAGTTGAGTATAGAGCAAACTCAATTAGCCTCGTCCCTTTTTTAATTACTACACTTTAAAATTACTACTTAGGTCTTTTAATCTCTGGGCCATTACATTCAAACTACCAACTGAACCGGCAACCTCTTGCACCGAAGCAGCTTGCTCCTGAGTAGCTGCTGCGATGTTTTGCGCACTACTTGATACTTGTACAGCATTTTCTTCAGCTTCAATCATTTTACGTACGATCTCTTCACTTTCGACGGCTAATTGTTTAGTTTCTGTTGTAATATATTTAGCCTTGTCTGTAACATTCAATGCCGCTTGCTGAATTTCCGCAAAGGACTGTCCGGTATTTCGCACAAGCTCTGCTCCTTCAGCAATCGCACTAGCCTCATTTAGAATCGATTTCGTAACACTTTCTGTTCCTTTCTGTATTTCAAAGACGATCGTTTTAATTTCATTTGCTGCTTCGGTGGCACCTTCAGCTAGTTTTCTTACTTCATCAGCAACTACAGAAAACTCTCTGCCATTCTCACCTGCTCTTGCAGCCTCAATTGCTGCATTCAATGCTAGTAAATTTGTCTGTGAAGCTATTGCTGTTATAACTTCGGTTATTTGTCCAACCTTTTGTGAATTTTGATCAAGGTAAACTACTTCCTTCTCCATATTCTTTGATTGATTTAAAATAGTGTTCATTTGGGTTACCGCAGATTCTATTTCCTTAACACCTGATTCAGCAGACTGAGCTGTTTGAATAGCTAGTTCATAGACCCTCAAGGAATTTCCAGATATCTCTTGGATACCCTCAGTCATTCTTTGTACCGAATCGGCTGTTAGTTTTGTGTTTGTTTGGACATTTTCCACCATCGTGGCAACTTCTTGTACCCCTCTGGTTATTTCCTCACTTGCTTTGGCTAGGTAGTCAATATTAGTGGAAAACATGCTGGTTGAGTTGGCTAATTCTTCGGCACTATCGTTTGTCCCTTGGACATAAACTCTTAGACCACCAATCATGCCGTTATAAGCTTTTATCATTTCTCCTATTTCACCTTTTGAATCGACTTTATGTTCGTGGCTAAAATCTCCTGCTGTAACTTCAGTTAAGAGGTCTGACGTAATAACAATTGGTTTAATTATTAGGCCTGCTGCAATCAAACCTATTACAATTGCTAATAATACACTAACGATAAGGATTACTATCGATACTTTTAATAAGTCATTTCTTGCTGCCAGGCTAGCATTTGCTGTAATTGTAACGGCGAGCTGACCAATTTCTTTATTGTTAATGTCTTTTAAAGGTGTATAACTCGTTAAGTAGGATACACCACTCTCAACATTTTGCACTACAGAACCATTTATTCCCTTACTAGCAAATAGTTTATTTGTGGTTAAAGTTTCTCCCGCTCTTGGTAGCACGGATATGTCCGCCCCTGTTAGCTGTTTAACGGTTCCAATTTGGTCAGTAGTAAGGTATTTACCAAACACTATAAATCCTGCCTTTTCACCCGTGCCATTGTTACCAAGCACTTGCGCTACCCCTACAAAGGCTAATCCCTTTTGTGCCTGATAGACACCAGATAATATCTTCTCACCAGCGATGACTCGTTTAAGTAATGGTTGTTTACTCAAGTCGCCAGAGTATTTCTCT